>DATJNS010000501.1:0-7741 GCA_035507915.1 Candidatus Sulfotelmatobacter sp. | reverse complement strand
GCGGCGTCCGCTTCTCCCGGAACGCCCGCACGCCCTCCCGATGATCCTGCGACAGGATCAGCGAGCTCTGCGCCATGCGTTCGAGGATGCGCCCCGACGTCGCGTCGATGTTCTGGCAGGCGTTGATGACCGCCTTGGCGGCGCCGAGCGCCTGCGGCGCCTTCTTGACCAGCTTGTCGGCGAGCGCACGCGCCTCGTCGGCGAGCGCGGCCTTGGCGACCACGCGGGTGACCAGGCCGATCTGCAGGGCGCGCGCGGCGTCGATGAACTCGCCGGCCAGCACGAGCTCTTTCGCCCAGCCCGGGCCGATCATCTTGACCAGGCGCGAGCAGCCGCCCGAGCCGGGGATCAAGTTGATGTTGCCCTCGGTGAAGCCGAAGCGTGCGTCGTCGGCGGCGATGCGGAAGTCGCACGCCATCGCGAGCTCGAGCCCGCCGCATGCGCATGTGCCGAACACCGCGGCGATCACCGGCAGCTCGATGCGCTCCAGCACATCGAAGAAGTCGTGGATCCAGCGATACTCGGTGCGGAATCGCGCCGCGGTCCAGTCCTGCTCGAACCACGAGAGATCGGCGCCGGCGCCGAACGCGCGCTCGCCGGCGGCGAAGACGATCGCGCAGCGGATCTCCGGGCTGCGCTCGAGCTCGAGCTGGAGCGCGGTGAAGTCGCGCTGCATCTCGGCGTTGAACGTGTTGAGTCGTTCCGGCCGATTGAGCGTGATCTCGAGCACCGGGCCGCGTTGCTCGGTCTTGATGGCCTTGTACTTGTAGCTCGGGTTGAGAACCGGATTGTCGTCCATCGCGTCGCGTGCCTACTGGTTTGAGAGGAGGATCTCGCGGGTGCTCGGCATCAGCTCGGCGCCGATCTTGTCGAAGGCGGCGAGCGGCGGGAACTTGAGCCCGCTTTCGCGCATGAAGCCGAGCATCTCGGTGAGGTAGCGGTTGACCACCTGCTCGGTGGTGTGGCGCTTCAGCCCGACCTCGACGCAGTAGTCGTTGTCGGCGCCGGTCGGGCGGCCGAACGCGCGTTTCACCGTGACGGGCAGCATGCCGAAATAGACGTCCTGAAACCGCGCGAACGTCTTCTTGTCGCGCGCGAATTCGCGCAGATTGTCGACGCCGTTGCCGTAATGGCCTTCCTCGTCCGCGAGCACCGAGCCCATCGCGTCGGCCCACGGCAAATAGCTCGACTCTCGGTATTCCATGATCTGGTGGCTGCCGGCGCGGTCGACCGTGAAGTTGAACACCGCGATGTGGATCCAGTCGTCGAGATCGATTGACCAGAACTGGGCGGCCGGCGGGCGCGCGGCATGAACCCTTTCGGGGTCGACGCCGAGATCGGCGAACAGCCAACACATCCGCGTGCTGTGCTCGGCCTCCTCGTGGGCGAACTCGGCGGCGAGCAGCTTCTCGCGCAAGGTCGGCGCGCAGCCGATCGAGCGGCCGAACACCTCGGCGGTCGCGGTCTCGGCGTAGAACTGCCGGGTCATCAGGCGCAGCAGCATGTCGCGATAGGCGCCGGTCGCCTCGTCCGGCGTCCGCACGACGGGCGGGCTCGTGGTGGCGGTCATGATCGCCTCGCTCGGTCGGCCGCGCGCGCGTCGACGCGCGGCTAGGCAAGCCCCGATCGGCTCGATATAGTAAAGCACTTACATAGGTCGGATGGTCAAGCGCTAACCTATCGGATGGCCTGGACGGTGCCCCAGCCGCATGACGTGTTCGACGTGCCGCTCGACGACGGCGCGACGATCCGCGTGCGCCGGCACGGCAAGGCCGACGGGCGCGTGCGCCTCTATGCCAGCCATGGCAACGGCTTCGCCATCGACGGCTACCTGCCGTTCTGGAGCCGGCTCGCCGACCGGTGCGAGCTCCTGGTGTTCGATGCCCGCAACCACGGGCAGAACGCGCCGTCCGATCCGGCGCGCCACAACTACGCCCAGATGGCGCGCGACCTCGAGCGGGTGCACGAAACCATGACGGCGCGGCTCGGGCCGAAGATTTCGGTCGGCGCGTTCCACTCGATGTCGGGGCGCGCCGCCATGAAGCACGCGATCGAGATCGGCTGGCGCTGGGACGCGCTGGTGCTGTTCGACCCGCCCAACATGCCGCCGGCCGATCACGCGGTCTATCCGGCGATGTCGGCGTTCGAGAACAAGCTGACCAGCTGGGCGCGCGACCGCCGCGCGCGCTTCGCCGACCCGAGCGAGCTCGCCCAGGACTACGCCCAACCGCGCGCCAACCGCGGCTGGGTCGCGGGCGCGCACGAGCTGATGGCGCGCGCGGTGCTACGCCGCGACCCGGCGGGCGGCGGCTGGGTGCTCGCTTGCGCGCCCGTGCTCGAAGCCGCGATCTACCACGCCGCGCTGGCGCTCGATCTTTGGCCGCCAGCCGCCAGCTTCCGCGGGCCCGTCAAGCTGCTTGGCGCCGACCCCGAGCTGCCCTACGGACCGCCGACCGGTCTCGCCAACCGCGCGCTCGCCGTCGAGCAGGGCTACGACTACGCGGCGATCCCGGGCACCGGGCACATGCTGCAGCTCGAGCGGCCGGACGCCTGCGCCGACGCGCTGCTCGGCTTCCTGGCCGCGCAGGGCATCCGACCGTGAGCGCGCCCGACACCACGGCGAACGCCGTACGGCACGTCGGGCGCTCGCTCGAGCGCGTCGAGGACGCCGCGCTGCTGACCGGGCGCGGCCGCTACGGCGACGACGTGCCGGTGTCGCCGCGCACCGTGCATGCCGCGATCCTTCGCTCGCCGCACGCGCACGCCGAGATCGTGTCGATCGACACCTCGGGCGCGCTCGCCAACGGTGCGCTCGCGGTGCTGACCGGCGAGGGCGTGCGCCGGCTGTCCGATCCGTTCCTGGTCGCGCTCAAGCAGCCGTTGGAGCAATGGTCGCTCGCCGTCGGCAAGGTGCGCTATGTCGGCGAGCCGGTGGCGCTGGTGGTCGCCGCAGACCGCTACGCCGCCGAGGATGCGCTCGAGCATCTCGTGGTCGAGTATCGCGAGCTGCCCGCGGTGGTCGATCCCGAGGCTGCGACGCGACCCGACGCACCGATCCTCCACGAGGCGGCCGGCACCAACCTGGTATCGGCGCGCGACTTCCGCTACGGCGATCCCGAGGCGGCGTTCGCCGCCGCCGACCGGCGCGTGGCGCTGACGGTGCGCTTTCCCGGCCACTCCTACATGCCGATCGAATGCTTCGTGGTGCTCGCCGAGCATCGCCCGGACGACGATTCCTACGACGTGCTGTCGAGCTTCCAGGGGCCGTACAGTATCCATCCCGTGATGGCGCGCGCGCTGCGGGTTCCCGGCTCGCGCCTGCGCCTGCGTACGCCGCGCGACTCGGGCGGCAGCTTCGGCATCAAGCTCGCCGTGTTCCCCTACATCGTCCTGATGGCGCTGGCGTCGCGCGTCGTCGGCCGCCCGGTGAAATGGGTCGAGGACCGCTACGAGCATCTGCTCGCCGCCAACTCGTGTCCGGTGCGCGTCACCACGATCGAGGCCGCGGTCAAACGCGACGGGACGATCACGGCGCTGAGGTTCGATCAGCTCGAGGACTACGGCGCATTCCTGCGCGCGCCGATGCCGGGGCCGCTCTACCGCATGCACGGCGCCATGACGGGGGCCTATGCGATCCGCAACCTGGCGATCTCGAACAAGATCGTGGTCACCAACAAGATGCCGGCCGGGCTGGTGCGCGGCTTCGGCGGGCCGCAGCTCTACCTGGCGCTCGAACGGCTGGTGCAGCGCATCGCGGTCGAGCTCGGGCTCGACCACCTCGACGTGATCCGCCGCAATCTGGTGCCAGCCGACGCTTTCCCCTATCGCGCCGCCGCCGGCGCGCTGCTCGACTCGGGCGACTACCAGACGGCGATCGCGCGGGCGATCGGCGACGGCCGGCTCGACGATCTCAAGCGTCGGCAGGCCGCGGCGCGGGCGGCGGGCCGACGCTACGGCATCGGCTTCGCGGCCGTGGTCGAGCCCGGCATGTCGAACCTCGGCTATCTCAGCACCTTGCTGACGGCCAAGGAGCGCGAGCGCGCCGGACCGAAGGACGGCGCGGTGTCGCTCGCCACCGTCGCGGTCGATGCCGGCGGCGCCGTCACGGTGACGGCCGACTGCATGCCGCAGGGGCAGGGACACATGACCGTGCTGGCCCAGATCGTCGCCGACGAGCTCGGCCTGACGCCGAGCCAGATCACCGTGAACCTCGAGCACGACACCCAGAAGGACCAGTGGTCGATCGCCGCCGGCACCTACTCGTCGCGCTTCGCGCCGGGCACCGCGGTCGCGGCCCAGAAGGCGGCGCGCCAGATCCGCCGCAAGCTCGCGACGATCGCCGCGGCGCGGCTCAACGCGCCGGCCGACGCGCTGACCTTCGCCGACGGCCGCATCTTCGCGCGCGACAACCCCGACAACGCGCTGGCCTTCGCGCGCGTCGCCGCGTCGGTGCACTGGTCGCCGCTCGAGCTGCCCGACGGCATGGAGCCCACCTTGCGCGAGACCGGCACCTGGTCGCCGCCCGAGCTGACCGCGACCACGCCGGCCGACGAGACCAACACCTCGCTGACCTACGGCTTCGTGTTCGACATGTGCGGTGTCGAGGTCGATCCCGTCACCGCGCAGGTGCGCATCGACCGCTATGTCACCATGCACGACGCCGGCACGCTGCTGAACCCGAAGCTGGCCGAGGGTCAGGCGCTGGGCGCGTTCGCCCAGGGCGTCGGCACCGCGCTCTACGAGGAATTCGGCTACGCGGCGGACGGCAGCTTCCTGTCCGGCACCTTCGCCGATTACCTGGTGCCCACGGTGCACGAGGTGCCGGTGCCCGAAGTGTTGCACATCGAGACGCCGTCGCCGCTGACGCCGCTGGGCGCCAAGGGCCTCGCCGAGGGCAATTGCATGAGCACGCCGGTGTGCCTCGCCAACGCGGTCGCCGATGCGCTCGGCGTGCGTGACGTGGCGCTGCCCATGACGCCCAAGCGCTTGCACGCCTTGATGGCCGAGGCGGAGCCGCCACCCAGGAAGGCGGCGCGATGAAGCCGCGCAAGTTCGGCTACTGTCGGCCCGACACGCTCGACGAGGCGCTGGCGCTGCTCGCCGAGCACGGCGACCAGGCGTGCGTTCTGGCGGGCGGCCAGTCGCTGGTCCCCATGCTGAACCTGCGGCTGGTCGACAGCGCGCTGATCATCGACATCTCGAGGATCGCGGCCCTGGCGTCGATCCGCGACATCGACGGACGGCTCGAGATCGGCGCCGCGGTGACCCAGGCGCGGCTGCTCGCGCATCCCGGGCTCGAGCGCGCCGTGCCGTTGCTGGCGCGCGCGCTGCCCTTCGTCGGCCACGTCCAGACGCGCAGCCGCGGCACGGTGTGCGGCTCGCTGGCCCACGCCGACCCGAGCGCCGAGCTGCCGCTGTGCTTGGCGACGCTCGGCGGCAGCGTGGTGCTGCGCTCGACGCGCGGCGAACGCGTGCTCGCCGCGGCCGACTTCCAGACCGGGGCGCTCACCACCGCGCGCGCGGCCGACGAGCTGGTCGTCGCGGCGCGGTTCCCGACGGCGCGCGCGGGGCAGGGCATCGCGTTCGCCGAGGTCGCGCGTCGCCACGGCGACTTCGCGATCGTGGCGTTGGCCGCGGTCGCGCACCAGGGCGCGTTGCGGCTCGGTGTCGGCGGCGTCGCCGACCGGCCGATGGTGCGCGCCTGGACGGGCCTCGGGTCCGGCGATCTGCCGGACGCGCTGAACGATCTCGCCTGGGATCTCGGCGGACGCGAGGATCTGCACGCCACCGCGCATTTCCGCCGCGACCTGGTGCGCCGCCTCGGCCGCACGGTGCTGGAGGAGGCCGCATCGTGCAGCGCGTGAGCGCCGACGCGCGGGTCCGGGTGAGCTTGACCTTGAACGGCCGGCAGGTCTCCGGGTGGGCCGAGGCGCGTACCCTGTTGTGCGACTTCCTGCGCCACGAGCTCGGCGAGACCGGTACGCATGTCGGCTGCGAGCACGGCGTGTGCGGCGCCTGCACGGTGCGGATCGACGGCGTGCCGGCGCGCTCCTGCCTGGCGCTGGCGGTCCAGGCCGACGGCCGCCGCATCGACACGGTCGAGGGGCTCGGCGGGTCGGATGGCGCGCTCGGCCCGCTGCAGGCGGCGTTCCGCAAGCATCACGCGCTGCAATGCGGCTTCTGCACGCCCGGCCTGTTGATGTCGCTGTCGGCGCTGTTCAACGGGCCGACGGTGCCGACCGAGGACGAGATCCGCGATACGGTCGGCGGACATCTCTGCCGCTGCACCGGCTATGCCGGTATCATGGCGGCGGCCCGCGAGGTCGCCGAGGATCTCAGGAAATCCGGAGAGAAGTCATGACCATCACGGTCGGAGAGAAATTCACGCGGACGTTCACGGTCGACGATACGCGCGCCATCTCGTTCCTGGGTCCGGAGCTGCGCGTCTACGCGACGCCGCGCATCGTCCAGGATCTCGAGCATTCCTGCCGCGACTGGCTGCTCGGCAAGGTCGAGGAAGGCCAGGACTCGGTCGGCGTCCGGGTCGAGGTCGAGCACAAGCGCGGCACGCCCATGGGCATGACGGTGACCCACGAGTTCGAGGTCGTCGAGGTCGACCGCTCGCGCATCACCTTTGCGGTCACGGTGCGCGACACGCTCGAAGAGGTCGCGGTCGGCCGCCACACCCGCGCAGTCGTCGCCAAGTCCCGCGTCGCCGAGGCCGTGAAGGCCAAGCGCGCCCGCGCCGGGCTGGCGTGACGTTTCCTTCCCGACCGCACCTGGAACGACCGCGCCACCTCAACAGCCGTCATGGCCGGGCTTGTCCCGGCCATGACGATCATTTGGGTGAATTCCACGAACTGTCTCCATGGTAGCATCACCGGACTTCGTCTCGTTGCCCGATGCGGTGGCGTCGGTCTTTCACGTCGCCGCGGCGGACGGCGCGGTGCTGCCGGTCTATGCGTGGCGTGATGCGCCGGCGGCTCCGGCGCCCGCGCTGCTGTTCGGCCACTGCACCGGCTTCGCGGCCGGATCGTACCGCAGTCTCTTCGAGCGGCTGGCAACGTGCGCGCGCGTCTTTGCGTTCGACGCGCGCGGCCACGGCGGCTCGACCTGGCCCGACGGTCCGCTCGAACAGGTCTTCTCGCTGGCGCATTACGTCGACGATCTGCGCCGCGTTGGCGAGGCGGTCGCGGCGCGCACCGGCACGGTGCCGCACTTCGCCGGCCATTCACTCAATGGCCGCGCCGCGTTACGGCTCGAGATGGTGGGCGGCGCGCCGGCCTGGCCGAGCCTGACTCTGTTCGAGCCGCCGATCTTTCCGCCGCCCGGCGAGGCCGATCACGCCGAGGCGATCGAGAAGCAGGGACGGCTGCTTCGCAGCACCGAGCGGCGCGTCGCCGCGTGGCCGGATCCGGCGAGCCTGGTCGCGTTCCTCAAGGGTCGCGGCATCTTCGGGGTCTTCTCGGACGACGATCTCGCCCAGCAGGTGCATGCGACCTTGCGTCCGGATGCCGGCGGCGGCTGGCGCTTGTGCTGCCCGCCCGCGATCGAGGCCGCAACCTTCCGCAGCGTGCGCGACGATCTCGACAGCTGGATGCGCCTCGACACGGTGACGCGGCCGCTGGTCCTCGTCCGTGGCGATCCGTCCATGCCCGACCGCGACTGGATCACGGCCGCGAGCGCGACCATCGCCGCGCGCATGCGCGGTGCGCGCTTGGTCACGTTGGCCGGCGCCGGC
>DATJNS010000500.1:0-34115 GCA_035507915.1 Candidatus Sulfotelmatobacter sp. | reverse complement strand
GCCGTCGGTCGGCCAGCTCTTCTGGTGGGGCTGCAGGAAGGTGAAGCGGAAGCCCAGCATGCCGGACCGCTGCTTCCACCCGGCGACCTCGGCGCGGCTCTCGGGCTTGTCGAGCGCGAGCCGCCCCAGGATCGCGAAGCGCTTCGGATGCGCGCGCGCCGCCGCGACCGCGAGCTCGTTGGAGTCGGCGTCCCAGCTCGGCGGATGGATGATCGCGCCCTCGACCCCGGCCGCATCCATGTCGGCCAGCGCCTGCGCCATGGGGTAGGGCTCGGCGCGGTGCGGCGGCAGGGTCGTGCCCTTCGCCCACAGATGGATCTGCGCGTCGATCACCGGCATGGCGCGTCTCCCGCTATGCCACGGGCGTGTAGCGGAAGCCGTCGCCCCAGCGTGTGATCCGCCCGGTCGACGGCGACGGGAAGTGCGCCGTGAGGCACAAGGTCGGCGTGTCGCACAGCCGCCCGAGGAAGGCGCGGCGCGTCGTTGCGGCCTGCTTCGGATCGTAGTCGGGGCGCGATCCCAGCTCGGGAATGCGCACCTGGATCGGCGAGTGCATCAGGTCGCCCGTGATGATGCCGTCCTTGCCGCCCTTGCCCAGCATGACGGCGTAGTGATCGGGCGTGTGGCCCGGCGTCGGCAGCAAGGTCACGTTGTCGTCGACCGAATGGTCGCTGGTGATGAAGTCGGCGCGCTTGGCCTCGACGATCGGGATCACGCTGTCGGCGATCGGCGGGCTGGGCGTCTTGGCGTGCTCGGCGACCCAGTAGTCGTACTCCTTCTTGGAGAACAGGTAGCGCGCCTTCGGAAAGGTCGGGACCCAACGGCCGTTCTCCAGCCGGGTGTTCCAGCCGACGTGGTCGACGTGCATGTGGGTGCACATCACGAAGTCGATGTCGCCGACCGACAGGCCGACGGCGGAGAGCTGCTTCATGTAGGTGTCGTCGCTCTTCATGTGCCAGAGCGGACGGCCCGGCCGGTCCTTGTGGTTGCCGATGCAGGCGTCGACCAGGATGGTGTGGTGCTTGGTGCGCACGACGTGCGACTGGAAGCACAGCACCAGGTTGCCGGTGGCCTTGTCGATCGCGCCGATCTCCTCGAGCCACGCGCGGTTCTCGTCGAACACCGACTGCGGCGTGGTCGGGAAGAACGCGGTCGGCTCGATATAGGGCCGCTCCATCTCGATGATCCGATCGACCTGCAGCCCGCCGACATCGTATCTGGTGCCCATCGCCGCCTCCTGCGTTAACGCGCTCATCATAGTGTGATTGCACCGCGGCGCGACACCCCCCACCCCTCGCCGGCCACCCCCTCCCCCCTTGAGGGGGAGGGTGGGGTGGGGGGTAAAGTGCGACATGCCGAAATTTCGGTACACCAAGGGGCTGCACGATCTGGGCAACGGGTGCTTCGCGTACCTGCAGCCGGACGGCAGCTGGGGCTGGAGCAACGCCGGGCTGGTGGTCGATGGACGCGCGAGCCTGCTGGTCGACACGCTGTTCGACCTCAAGCTGACGCGCGAGATGCTGACGGCGATGCGCGCCGCCACGCCGGCGGCCGCCGCGATCGACACCTTGGTCAACACCCACGCGAACGGCGACCACACCTACGGCAACCAGCTCGTCGGCGGCGCCGAGATCATCGCGTCGACCGCGTGCTACGAGGAGATGCGCGAGCAGGGCGAGCCGCTGGCGCCCGGCTCGATCCGGCGCGACTGGCGCAAGTTCGGCGAGGCGGGCGCCTTCTTCCACGAGGTGATGGGCAGCCGCTTCGAGTGGGAGGGCATCACGCTGACCCTGCCGACGCGCCGGTTCGACGGCACGCTGAGCGTGCGCGTCGGCGCCAAAGAGGTGCGCCTGATCGAGGTCGGGCCGGCGCACACGCGCGGCGACGTGATCGTCCACGTGCCGGCCGACCGCACCTTGTTCACCGGCGACATGCTGTTCATCGAGGGCCACCCGCTGGTGTGGGCCGGGCCGGTCGCCAACTGGATCAAGGCGTGCGACCTGATGCTCGGGCTCGACGTCGAGACCGTGGTGCCGGGCCACGGGCCGATCACCGACAAGGCCGGCATCCGCGCCGTGAAGGGCTACTTCGAGCACCTGCTCGCCGAAGCCCGCACGCGCTTCGATGCCGGCCTCGACGAGATCGCCGCGACGCGGGACATCGCGCCGTTGCTGGCGAAGGACGGCCGCTACGCCAGCTGGATCGACCCCGAGCGCGTGATCGTCAACGTCGCCGCGTGCTACCGCGACTTCCGCGGCGCGACCGCCGCCCCCGACGTCATGAAGGTGCGCGGCCAGATGGCGCGCGCCTATTTCGAGCGCAAGGCCGGCGCGCCCCCCGGCTGAGCCTCGCGGCCGCGGCGTTGCAGGCCGGGCGCGATCGCCCTATCCTCCTAGGAAGGCACGAAAAGCCTGCAAATTGACGGAGGAAGCGGCATGCCCGCGCAAGCTGCACTCAAGGCCCGCGGCGAGAGCAAACCCGCGGCGCTCTACGCGAAGCTCGAGGAGCGCATCATCGCGCGCGATCAGGTCGGCGCGAGCGAGGTCTACTACGAGCTCCTGAAGCGCGGCCGGCCGCAGACCGAGATCCTCGCCGAGGCGGTGCGCATCCACGCGCCCTACACCCACGTGCCCTACCACGAGCGCATCGACGAGGGCTTCGTCAACTTCGTCAACAACGACCACTGCCTGCTGAGCGCGCGTGCGGCGCTGCACCTCGCCAAGCTGATGCCCGACGAGGCCGCCGGCCTGCCGGTCGCGCAGACGATCTGGTACATCCCGACCGGCCTCGATATCTGGAACCAGAAGATCTACAAGGCGCCCGGCCACTACTCTCGACGCGGCGAGAAGCACACCGGGCCGGCGCCGATGCCGGTGGTCTACTGGCCCGACGCCGAGCCGCAGCAGCTCGAGGGCAGCCTGCAAGAGCGTCTCGGCCAGTGGATGACCCTGGTCCATCGCGGCCAGGTGATGGACGCCTACCGCGCGTTTCTCGGCCTGATGCAGAACCCGGCCGAGCGTCGGGCTGCGCTCGCCGAGCTGTGCTTCGCCGGACTGATCGACGTGCAGGACCGCTCGTTCCTGAACCGCTCCTACACGACCGGCCACAAGGCGTTCCGCGCGCGCGCCACCGTCGAGCTCGGCGACGCGCTCGGCTGGGAGAACGCGCACGACGTGCTCTACGCCGGCGCGCTCGACATCGCCGTCGGCCCGCGCTGGTACTCGACCTACGAGATGGCCGGCAACGTCATCACGGCGCGGATCGAGCAGCAGCCCATCATGGCGATCCCCTACAAGGGCACCACCGAGCGCGAGCGCGCGCTGCTCGCCAACGCCGAGCCGCTGACGGCCGAGGAGGGCGAGGCGTTTCTCGACGTCGTTCTCAACCAGCCCGAGCCCGCCTACATCGACCGGCTGACCGAGCTGCTGCTCGCCGGCAAGCGGCTGCGCGACATCGTCGACGCGATCCAGCTGGGCGCCGCGCGCGTCGTGCTCGAGACCACGATCAACACCAACTTCTCGCTGTCGCAGCACTGCTACGAGTATTGCAACACGCTGGGCTGGTTCTTCGACACGTTCGATCATCCGCAACGCGTCAAGCTGCTCTACGTCGTGACCTCCTACCTCAACCAGGCGGCGCGACATCAGCGCAACATGGGCGACCTCAAGGCGCCCGAGTTCGCCGCCGTCGCGGGTGCCGACAGGCTGTCGAGCGCGCAGCTGCTCGACCGCATCGAGGCGGCGGTGATCGCGCTCGACGGTCCGCAGGGGCTCGGCCTGACCCGGGCGTATTGCGCGAGCGGCGCCGACCGCGCACCGCTGGTGAAGCGCCTAGCGCTCGCGGCGACGCGTCTCGGCAACGACCCGCACAACCAGGAAATCGCCCAGTGTCTGCTCGAGGACTACGGCAAGAACCGGGGCTGGGACCGCGATCGTCTGCTCTACGCCTGCGTCCAGCACACGGCCGTCCACCGCAAGTACGGCGATCCGCTCGATTGCGCCCGCCGCTTCGGCGTCGCGATGGGCGTCGCCTCGCTGCAGTAGCAGCGCCGCCTCAGTCCTTGACGCCGCCGGCGGTCAGCCCGCGCACCAGATAGGCGCGCACGAAGAAGGTGAAGACGACGACCGGCAGCATGACGAGCGTGCCGCCGGCGGCGATCTTGCCCCACTCCCAGCCCTCGTACTGCATGAAGTTGACGATCGCGACCGGCGCCGTCATGGCGTTGGTGCGCGTCAGGATCAGGGCGTAGAAGAAGTCGTTCCACGAGAAGATGAAGCACAGCACCGCGGTGGCGGCGAGGCCGGGCGCCGCCAGCGGCAGGGCGATGCGCCGGAATGCGCCCCACACGCCGCAGCCGTCGATCCACGCCGCCTCCTCGAGCGCGCGCGGCACGCCGTCGAAGAACGATTGCATCATCCACACGACCAGCGCGAGGTTGAAGGTCATGTAGATGACGACCAGCCCGGCGATCGTGTCGAGCAGCCCGACATAGCGATAGGCCAGGAAGAACGGGATCGTGAAGGCGATCGGCGGCGCCATGCGCGTCGCGAGGATCCACAGCGCCACCCCGCGGCGCGAGCGGAATCGCCAGCGCGACAGGGAATAGGCCGCCGGCACGCCGATCAGCAGCGAGAGCGCGGTCGAGATGGTGCCCGCCGCGACGCTGTTGACGAACGAGCCCGGGAACGTGCCGACCCACAGGGCGCGGTAGTTCTCGAGGGTCGGCGCGAACAGGAGGTCGTAGCCGAAGATGTCGTCGCTGGTGCGGAACGACATCTGCACCATCCAGGCGAACGGGAACAGCACGACCACGAGCAGGGTCGCGACGGCGACGAGCAGCAGCACCCGCCGCCCCCGCCGCTCGCGCGCGATCCGCGCGACTCCCGCCGCCGCGCTAATCATCGAGCCGCCGATCGGCGCCCAGCCGGCCGATGATCCAGCTGAGCAGCAGCACACCGGCGACCATCAAGGTCGCGATCGCGCTGCTGTAGCCCCAGAACGAGAAGTTCAGCGCCTGGACGAACGCGTAGTAGTTGGTGACCTCCGTCACCGTGCCGGGGCCGCCGTTGGTCAGCACGTAGATCAGCGGGAAGGCCTTGACGCTGTCGATCAGGCGGAACAGCCCGGCGACCACCAGGGTGGGCTGGATGTAGGGCAGCAGGACGTACCAGAACAGCTGCAGGCGCCCTGCCCCGTCGATCTTCGCCGCCTCGATCGGCTCGTCGGGGATCATCTGCAGCGCCGCCAGCACCATCAGCATGGTGAACGGGAACCACTCCCAAGTGTCGGCCGCCGCGATCGCCCACAGCGCGGTGTCGGCGTTGGAGATCAGCGAGCTGACCGGCAACCCGATGAACGCGAGCGCGCGATGCAGCGGGCTCACGTCGGTCACGTACATGATCTTCCAGATGATCGCGACGACGATCGGCGGCAGCACCATCGGGATCAAGAAGGCGGTGCGCACGGCCTCGAGGAAGCGCGAGCGCATGTTGAGCAGCAGCGCGACGCCGAGCCCGACCAGGAGCTGCAGCACGACGGTCGCGATCGACAGCTTGACCTGCACCCACACCGAATTGAGGAAGCGCGGATCGACGAAGGCCGCGCGGTAGTTCTGCGTCGGGTCGGAGAAGTCGTATGCCGTGCGCGGGTTGACCAGGCTTAGCGGCGTCAGGCTGGTGACCAGCAGATAGAGCGTCGGCCCGAGCGTGATCGCGGCCAGCACGAGCAGCGCTGGCGCCAGCCCGAGCGCGAAGCCGCGCCTGCGTTGAGCCTCCCAACTGGCCGCTGCGCGGCGGGCGCGCCGAGACGGTTCCGCGAGCGAGTGCGTGGCCACGCCGTCAGGTCAGAGCTTGACGCCGGACCGCTGGAGCTGGGTGATCGAGTTCTCCTGCGCCTGCTTCATCGCTTCCTTGGCCGACATCTGCTGCGAGGCGATCTTCTGGATCGCGATGTCGATCTCCTTGTCGACCTGCGGGTAGACCGGCACGGTGCGGTATTTCATGTAGCCCTTCGAGCCCAGATCGATGGTGTCGAGATAGATCTTCGACACGTCGTGGCCGTTGATCTGCATCTTGCCCTTGAGCTCCGGCCCTTCGATCAGCGAGCGACGCGTGATCGAGCTGTAGTTCTTCTCGACGATCATGCGGCGCGTCATCTCCTTGGACATCGCCCATTTGATGAACTCCCAGGCGGCGTCCTTGTTCTTGGAGCCGACCGGAATCCCCCAGCCGTGGGTCGCGACACCCGGGAAGCGGCCCTTCGGTCCGGCGGGGAACATGGCGAAGTTGCAGGTCTTCGCGACCTTGCTGTCGGGATCGCCCATCTGCACCAGGAACGCCTCGTTGTTGGTCGAGTAGTTGACGCGCCCCTGCTTCAAGGTCGCGTTCACCTGGTCGTAGGTGTAGGAGATCGCGCCGTCGGGCCCGTAGGTGCGCAAGAGGTTGGCGTAGAACTCCGCGGCATGGGCGGCCTCCGGGCTGTCGAGCACCGGCATCAGGTCGTCGGGCGGCGCGCGGAAGACGTCGCCGCCGAAGCCCTGCAGCCAGGGAATGAAGGTCCAGCCGTAATGGTTCTCGGCGAGATAGGCGGGCACGCCGCTTTTGCGGTTGACCGCCTTGCACACGTCGAGCACCTCGTCGAAGGTGTCGGGCATCCGCTTGCCGGCCTGCTCGATCAGGTCGTAGCGCGCGGCGCCCGCCATGAAGATGTCGGCGATCCACGGGATGCCGTAGAGCCGGCCGGTCTTGTCCCTGAGCGCGGCGGTCGCGCCGGGCAGGAAGTCGTCGCCGCCCCAGTCCGCCGGGGTCTTCTTGGGATCCTTGATGTAGTCGTCGAGCGGCGCGAACCAACCGGCGCCGATCCAGCGACCCGAGTAGATGAACGTGACGTTGAGCACGTCGTACGCCGAGCCCTGGGTCGACAGCTCGATGTCGATGCGCTGGTTGTAGATCGGAAACGACGGCGTCTCGTAGTTGACTTTGGCGCCGGTCGCCTGCTCGAACTCCGGGATGTAGTCGGCGAGATACTTCGGATAGGACGAGCTCCAGCACGACACGTTCAAGGTCGTGCCCGCGAGCGGCTTCGCGCCGCCCTGCGCCGGCGCCTTGCCGGGCAACACCAGGAGCGAGCCCGCGGCGAGCGCGCTCGCGCCCAGGAAATCGCGCCGGCGCATGTGCCACCGTGTCGTCATGTCTCCATCCCCCGTGGCGTGCTGCGCTTGGCGCGCGTTGCGATCGATCCTGACAGAGCGACTCCGGGCTGACAACGCTTCGATCCGTCGCGGCGCGGCGCGGTTGCAGACGCGCGCGGCGTTGCGCCATGCTGGCCCGGCGACATCAGGAGCATGACGCGATGGCGCTGTCCGACGACGTGTTCGCCGCGATCGTGGCGCACCTCGCCCAGGAGCTGGGCGACGCGGCGAGCGCCCGCCAGCTCGCCGAGATCCTGCGCGACGACGCGCTGACCTGGCACGCCCGCACGATCGAGCCCGGCCGGATCGCGACCATCCTCGGCTTCACGTTCGGCAACCGCATGCTGGCGAACGGCAACCGTCTGCCGGGGCCGGTCAACGAGGCGCTGGCCGACATCGCGGTGCGGCTGCACGCGCAGTCGGGCGCGCGCATCATCGCGCAATGGGAAGTCGCCGAGGCGATCGGCGCGCGCGTCCCGGCCGCGCTCGTCACCGCGGTCCATCCGGCGCGCGACGAGCGGGCCGAGCCGCGCTATCTCAGCACGTCCGGCGTGATCGAGCAGATCGTGCGTGAGGCCGGCGATCCGGCGCGGCTCGGCGTCGTCGGCATCGTCGCCTTCGCCGATCACGCGCGACGCTGCACCGACACCGCGCGACGCTTCGGGTTGGATGCCCATGTGCCGGCCGGCTACGCCCTGCCGCGCGACTACGACGCCCAGTCGGGCCAGCCGTGGTGCCGCAGCCGGCTCGCCTACCTGATGCACGACCTCGCGATCGCCGCCGCCGAGCGCCGCGACCGCCTCGCCTGACCCGGTCGGTCAGGCGCTCGCCAGGATGAAGTTGCGCAGGATCGGGTAGATCTGGTTCTGCCAGCGCCGTCCGGCGAACACGCCGTAATGGCCGACGCCGGCTTGCACGTAATGGCGCCGCCGGTAGGGCCGGATGCCGCTGCACAGGTCCTGCGCCGCCAGCGTCTGGCCGACCGCGCAGATGTCGTCTTTCTCGCCCTCGACGGTGAGCAGCGCGGTGCGCCGGATCGCGCGTGGCTCGATCGGGATGCCGCGCGACTCGAGGCGGCCGAGCGCCAGCAGATGCTCCTGGAACACCACCCGCACGGTCTCGAGGTAGAACTCCGCGGGCAGATCCATCACGGCGAAATACTCCTCGTAGAAGGCGCGGATCGTCTCCGCCTTCTCGGTCTCGCCCCCGACTAGGTAGTCGTACTGGTCGCGATGCGCCTTGAGGTGGCGCTCCAGGTTCATGCTGAGGAAGCTCACGAGCTGCACGAAGCCCGGATAGACGCGCCGCAACGCACCCGGATAGCGCACCGGCACGAGGCCGATGAGGTGGTTCTCGAACCACTCGATACTGTGCTGCTGGGCGAGCTCGTTGACCTTGGTCGGATTGACGCGCGTGTCGATCGGTCCGGCCATCAACGTCATGCTGCGCGGCTGCGCCGGATTGCTCTCCTGCGCCATCAGGGCGACAGCGGCGAGCACCGCGTTGGAGGGCTGGCACACCGCCACGACGTGGGTGCCGGGGCCGAGCGTCTCGATGAAGCCGATGACGTGGTCTATGAAGTCGTCGAAATCGAAGCGCCCGTGCCACAGCGCGACGTTGCGCGCATTGTGCCAGTCGGTGATGTAGACGTCGTGGTCCGGCAGCATGGTCTCTACCGTGGCGCGCAGCAGGGTCGCGAAGTGGCCCGACATCGGCGCGATCAAGAGCACCCGCGGCTGCTCGACCGCGATGTCCTCTTTCTCGAACCGCAGCAAGGTGCCGAACGGCCGCTCGGCGACCGCGACCTCGCGCACCGGCACGTCGCGATTGCCCACGCGCACCGTGGCGATGCCGAACGGCGGGCGCTCATGGGTCAGCTTGACCTGGGCGAGCAGCTGCTGGACCGCCGCAACATTGCGCACCAGCGGGTTGGTCGCCAGGCCGGGCAACGGCAGGCCGAGCGCGGTCGCCGTCATGCCGGCCCACGCCCGCATCGGCGCCAGGATATCGGCGCGCGCCTGATAGAACTGGTAGAGCATCTGCATTAAGCCTAATGCATCCTTTGTTGCGCTGCGATATGAATATGGGCGAGAACTCTGAAATGCCGTCGAAACGACCGAATCCGCGGCAGGTTGCACTGCGGAATCCGGGATAGGGAGCGGGAGCGCACGGGCATGGCGGACGCCACCTTGACGATCAGCAGCAAGAACTACGGCTCGTGGTCGCTGCGCGGCTGGCTGCTCGTGAAGATGTCCGGCCTGGCCTTCGAGGAGATCCTGCTGCCGGTCGACGACCCGTCGACCCGGGCCGAGTTGCTGCTGCTCTCGCCGTCCTTCCTGGTGCCCTGCCTGACCCACGAGGGCGTCCAGATCTGGGACACGCTGGCGATCGGAGAGTACCTGCACGAGATCCGGCCGCAGGCCGGCCTCTTGCCCGCCGACCGCACCGCCCGGGCGCGCTGCCGCTCGGTGTCGGGCGAGATGCACTCGGGCTTCGCCAGCATGCGCTCGGCGCTGCCGATGAACCTCAAGGCGCACCATCCCGGCTTCAAGGTGTGGGCCGGCGCGCAGGCCGACATCGACCGCATCGTCACGATCTGGCGCGACTGCCTGGCGGCCTACAAAGGCCCCTTCCTGTTCGGCAAGCCGACCATGGCGGACGCCATGTACGCCCCGGTGGTGACCCGCTTCCTCACCTACGACGTCAAGCTCGACGGGGTGTGCGCCGGCTACTGCCGGCACATCATGGCGTGGCCCGCGATGGCCGAATGGGTCGACGCGGCGCGCGGCGAGCCCGAGGACGTCGAAGAGCTCGAGGTCGAGTTCTGAGGCTTCGGGCGCTCGCGGGGCTACGCTCCTGCCACGCTACCCGCTGTTCCTGAGCCCGGCGGCGATCCCGTTGATGGTCAGGTGGATGCCGGCGACCACGCGCTCGTCAGTGTCGCCGGCGCGATGGCGTTTCAGGAGCTCGACCTGCACGTGGTTGAGCGGGTCGAGATAGGGAAAGCGGTTGCGGATCGAGCGGGCAAGCAGCGGGTTGCGCTCGAGCAGCACACGCTGGCCCATGATCTCGAGCAGCGCGTCGATCGAGCGGCGCCATTCGGCGCGCAGGCGCTCGAAGATCGTCCGGCGAAGCTCCGCGTCGGCGACCAGCTCGGCGTAGCGCGAGGCGATCGCGATGTCGCTCTTGGCCAGCACCATGTCCATGTTGGACAGCAGCATCTGGAAGAACGGCCATTCGTGGTACATCGCCTGGAGCACCGCCATGCCGTCGGCCGGGTGGGCCGCACACCACGCCTCGACCGCGCTGCCGAAGCCGTACCAGCCGGGCAGCATCAGCCGGCACTGCGACCAGCCGAATACCCAGGGGATCGCGCGCAGATCCTCGATGCGCGTCGACTTGGTGCGCGACGCCGGCCGGCTGCCGAGATTGAGGTTGGCGATTTCGCCGATCACCGTCGACTCCCAGAAATAGCGCTCGAAGCCGTCGGTCTCGTAGACCAGCTCGCGATAGGCGCGAAAGGCGTGGCCCGACAGCGCGTCGAGCGCCGCGAGATATGATTGCTTCGGCGCCGCGCCGTCGGCCGGTAGCAGGCTCGCCTCGAGGGTCGCGGCGGCGAGGATCTCGAGATTGCGCCGGCCGAGCTCGGGGTTCGAGTACTTGGCGGCGATCACCTCGCCCTGCTCGGTGACGCGCAGCGCGCCCTGCACGGCGCCGCCCGGCTGCGCCAGGATCGCCTGGTAGGTCGGGCCGCCGCCGCGCCCGATCGAGCCGCCGCGGCCGTGGAACAGGCGCAGGCGCACGCCGTGGCGCTTGAACACCTCGACCAGCGCGATCTCGGCCTTGTAGAGCTCCCAGCCCGAGGTCAGGAAGCCGCCGTCCTTGTTGCTGTCCGAGTAGCCGAGCATGACCTCCTGCACGCCGCCGCGGCTCGCCAGCAGGCGCCGGTATTCGGGCAGGCCGAGCAGCGCGTCCATGACGCGCGGGCAGTTGCGCAGGTCGTCGATGGTCTCGAACAAGGGCGCGATGTCGACGGCGAGCGTGCCGTCGCGCGGCTGCATCAGGCCCGCCTCCTTGAGGAGCAGCGCGACCTCGAGCACGTCCGACACGCCGTCGGCCTTCGAGATCACGTAGTGCGGCACCGCGCGCCTGCCGTAGCGGCGCTGGGCGTCGGCGGCGGCGCGCGCGATCGCGAGCTCGGACGCCGTCTCGGCGCCGTAGGTCAGATAGGGCGAGGCGAGCGGCCGTGCGGTCGCGAGCTCGGCGCGCAACAGCGCGATGCGCGCCGCCTCGTCGCGCTTGCGGTAGTCGGTGCCCGGCGTCGCCGCCTCGAGCAGCTCGGCGACCGCGCGCTCGTGGACGTCGGAGTTCTGGCGCAGGTCGATCTCGGCCAGATGGAAGCCGAACGCGTCGACGGCGCGGCGCAGGTGGCGCAGCCGGCCGCGCGCCAGGGTCATCGAGCCGTTGGCGGTCAGCGAGCGGTCGATCACGTCGAGGTCGGCGCGCAGCGCCTCGGAGTCGGGATAAGGCGGCGCGTCGGCGACCGCGTGGCGCTGCACCTCGAAGTCGTCGAGCACCCGCGCCGTCGCGGCGAGCCGCGCATAGGCGCCCGAGATCGCCCGCCGGTAGGGCTCGCCGGCGCGCTGGGGCGAGCGATCGGGCGACTGCTCGGCGAGCGCCTTCAACGCGTCCGACACCTCGATCAGGCGCGCCTCGAGCGACAGCTCGGCTCCCAGCTCGTGGAGCTCGGCGAGATAGAAGTCGAGCGCGCGCCGGCTCTGCAACCGCAGCGCCTGGCGCAGCGTCTCGGCGTCGACGTTGGGATTGCCGTCGCGATCGCCGCCGATCCAGCTGCCGAGCCGGAGGAACGACGGCAGCTCGACGGCCTGCCAGCCGCCGTCGAGCGCCGCGAGCTGGTCCTCGAGCGCGGCATACAGCTTCGGCAGCTCGCGCAGGAAGGTGTAGTCGTAATAGGACAGGCCGTTGGCGATCTCGTCGACCACCTGGAGCCGCGTATGGCGGATGATGCTGGTCTGCCACAAAGTCAGGATGGCGCGGCGCAGCGCCTCGTCGCTGGCGGCCTCCTCCTCGGGCGTGAGCCGCAGCCGGTCGCGCGCGTCGAGCAGCCGCGCCACCTCCATCTCGCGGTCGATCGTGCTCTTGCGCCGGATCTCGGTCGGGTGCGCGGTCAGCACCGGGCCGACCAGCGCGCCGGCGAAGAACGCCTGCAGATCGGCGCGCGAGACCCCGGCGGCGCGCGCCTCCGCGAGCGCATAGGCGAGCGTGCCCTCGCGCGGCGTCGAGGCGGCGAAGGCGTGGGCGCGCGTGCGGCGGATGTGATGCTGGTCCTCGGCGATGTTGGCCAGGTGCGAGAAGAAGCTGAAGGCGCGGATCACCGTGATCGTGTGATCGCGCGACAGGCTGTCGAGGGTCGCCTCGAGCTCGCGGCGCGCCGCATCGTCGCCGTCGCGGCGGAAGCGGATCGAGGTCTGGCGCACGCGCTCGACCAGCGCGAACACCGCCTCGCCCTTCTGCTCGCGCACGATGTCGCCCAGCACGCGGCCGAGCCGGCGGATGTCGTCGCGCAGCGGCAGGTCCTTGTCGGGGACCTCGGAGGTGGCCACATCGGTCATCGCATCATGATTCCGCCTGGTGCGCCGCTTGGAAAGCCCGCAAAAAACATCGCAAAAACAATGCCGTCATCGCCGAACCGGCCGGATTTGCACGGGCGATGACGGTCTCGCGGCCGGATGAACCGGTCTCACGGGCCCGGTCGCCCGTTTCACTTGGCGCGGCCCGCGCCCTGGCCCACCTTGGAAGGGCGGCTTGGCACCGCGCTGCCGCCGACCTAGAGTTCGAGGACAGGAGACCCCGATGTCCGTCGCCGTCGAAAAAGTCGCCCTCTGCGATCCGATCTGGTCGGCGCTGCGCGACCAGGCCGAAGCGGTCGTGCGCGCCGAGCCGGCGCTGGCGAGCTCGGTGCACGCCACGGTGCTGGCCCACGGCCGGCTCGAGGACGCGCTGTCCTATCACCTCGCCAAGAAGGTCGGCGGCGCGGACGTCAGCTCGATGCTGGCGCGCGACATCTTCCAGGCCGCCATGACCGAGACGCCCGAGATCGGCGAGGCGGTGCGCGCCGACCTGTCAGCGGTGTTCGAGCGCGACCCGGCGTGCGACAACTACCTCAACGCCTTCCTGTTCTACAAAGGCTTCCTCGCCTTGCAGTCGCACCGCATCGCGCATCGCCTGTGGGTCCAGGGGCGCACGTCGCTCGCGCTGTTCCTGCAGAGCCGCGTTTCCGAGCTGTTCGGCGTCGACATCCATCCGGCGGCGCGCATCGGCCGCGGCATCATGATGGATCACGCGACCGGCATCGTGATCGGCGAGACCGCGGTGGTCGAGGACGACGTCTCGATGCTGCACGGCGTGACCTTGGGCGGCTCCGGCAAGGAGACCGGCGACCGCCATCCCAAGATCCGGCGCGGCGTACTGATCTCGGCGGGCGCCAAGATCCTCGGCAACATCGAGGTCGGCGAGTATTCGCGGATCGGCGCCGGCTCGGTGGTCCTCAAGGCAGTGCCGCCCGGCTGCACGGTCGCCGGCGTGCCGGCGCGCGTGATCGGCTGCGCCGGGTCCGAGCGGCCGTCCCAGACCATGAACCAGGAAATCGACGGCTTCGAGCCCGACTTCCAGATCTGACGGTACGCCGGGCGAGCGCGGACCGACGTTTCGTCGCCCGAAAGACACTCAATTCGTCATGGCCGGCCTCCGTGCCGGCCATGACGTTAAGTGTGGGGGACCGCGGAACAAGTGCGCGTCAGTTCGGCCGCTCGTACCAGACGCGGCCGCCCCTCAGCGTCAGGTGATTGATCAGCCGGCGCTTGCCCATCAGCGAGTGGCCGTCGGAATCGTGGAACTCGACCGGCTCGTCGCGCAGCTCGAAGACCGCGACGTCGGCACGCGCGCCCGGCCGCAGGGTGCCGATCTCGTCCTCGAGCCCGAGGATGCGCGCCGGATACTGGGTCGCGCGCAGCACAACGTCGTCGAGCGAGACGCCGAAATGCATCAGCTTCGACATGACCGTCGGCAGGTCGAACACCGGCCCGAGGGTCGCGCCCTCGAAGGTGAGGTCCGACGAGATGGTGTCGGGCAGGAAGCCCTGGTCGAGCGCCTTCTCGATCAAGGGAAACGAGAAATGGCCCTGGCGGCCGTGCGCGCAGTCGAAGATGACGCCGTTGCGCTGCGCCTCGACGACCTCCTTGAGGAGGAACTGGCGCTCCGGCCCCATGATGCCGTTGTCGCCGCCGTGATAGCAGTGGGTGATGATGTCGCCCCTCTTGAAGCTCTCGAGGATCTTGGGCAGCGGCAGCGGCGTGCGCGTGATGTGCGCCATCATGGGCGTGCCCGCCATGTCGGCGGCCTTGCGCGCGACCTTGAAGGGCGCGTCGGAATAGTCCCACACCAGATTGGGCCCGTAGCGCAGCTTCACGCCGATGGCGAAATCCTGGTTCTCCGCGATGGTGCGCGCGCAGCCCTCGGGATCGGCGTAGCGCTCGAACGACAGCTCGCCGCAGATGCGCGTGCCCGTGATGCCGATGGTCGACAGGTTGACGAACGCCTTGGTGCGCGTGCGCACCGCGGTGTCGACGATGTAGCGCAGGTTGGCGAAATTCGACGAGCCGCAGCTGCCGGCGTCGCACATCGTCGTCACGCCGCTGGCGCGGCAGAATCGGTCGGTGTCGACGCCCATGTTGTGGCCGTTGACGGCGATGTGCGCGTGGCAGTCGACCAGGCCGGGCAGCACGTAGCGGTCCTTGACCGTGATCGTCCGCCGGGCCTCGCCCTCGGGCAGCGACGGCGCGACCTCGACGATCGTGCCGCCCGTGATGGCGACGTCCAGCTTGCCGCGCAGCTTGCTGCCCGGATCGACGACTTCGCCGCCGCGCAGCAACAGGTCGTATTTCATCCGCGTGTCCTCCCGGTCGGTGATGGCGTCAGGACGCCGGCTCCATGCCCTTCGCCGTGATCACCGCCGCGCCGGCGGGACCGGCGAGCTGGTCGATCAGCGCCTCGGCGGCGGCGCGGTCGCGCGCGGCGCTCGAGATGCCGGCGGCGTAGACCGTGTAGTTCTGCAGCGCGGCGGGCAGCGGACCGACCAACGTCACGCCGGCGACCGGCAGGATCTCGCTGATCTGGTGCAGCCCGAGCTCGGCCTCGCCGGCGGCGATGTGATCGGCGACCGCGCCACCCTGGATCAGCTTGGCCTTGGCGTTGACCGCGTCGGCCACGCCGAGCTGCTTCAGCAGCTTGGCGATATAGATGCCGCTCGAGCCACCGGCCGCCGGATCGATGTAGGCGACCGACTTGGCGTCGAGCAGCGCGCGCTTGAAGGCGTCGACCGTGGCGATGTCGGGCTTCGGCGCGCCGGCCTTGACGACCACGCCGACGCCGACCTTGGCGAGCGCCTTGCGCGTCCCGGCGGCGATCTTGCCCTTGGCGGTCAGCGCGTCGATCGCCGCGGGGCTCAGCACCGCGACGTCGAACGCCTCGCCGCCCTCGATGCGCTGGATCAACACCCCGACGGTGGCGTTGTCGAGCGTCACCGTGTGCCCGGTGCGCTGCTCGAACGCCGGCAGCGCGGCGACCAGCACCTGCTTGAAAGCGCCGGCGGTCAGCACCTTGATCTCGGCGGCGCCGCTCGGCGCCGCCGTCGTCGCGACCAGCCCCAGGAGCGCGCCGGCGACCGCGGCGAGCCGCCGCCTCACAGACGGCGCGTCACAGGTAGCGGGTCGGCCGCATCAGGGTGCGCCACATGTGCGCGGACGGGCTGTCGTCGAGGCCGAGCCCCTCTTCCGGCTGGCGGAAGTTGCGGCCGACGATGTCGGTGAACTCCTCGAGCGAGACCTTCACGTCGGGGTCGAACGAGTAGATGTCGTGCACCGTGATCAGACGCGCGGTCATGTACCACTTGTGCTTCCGCGCCGCCTGATAGTCGCGCTCGATGTAGGCGTCGGGCTGATAGTCGGCGCCGAAATACTTCTTGTAGAGCTCGGGATAGGCGTAGCCGACCGACTCGTCCGGATAGAAACGCAGCGCCTGATGCGCGCGGATCGCCCAGGTGACCTCCTCGTCGACGTAGGGCGCCACCATCTGGGCGCCCCAGTAGCCGTGGTCGGAGCGGATGAAGCCGATCACGCCGATGTCGTGCAGCAGGCAGGCGAGCACCACCTTCTCGCTCATGCCCGCCTTCACGGCGTGCCGAGCGCTCTGCAGCAGGTGCTGCGCGGGCGCGAAGCGATGCTTGAAATAGTCGAGCAGGGTCGGCTTGTCCGGCATCTTGGGCAGCCGCGGATCGTCGCCCATCAGCATCTTCTTGCCGGGGTACTTGGCCTGCAGCGCGGCGCCGCCGACGAACTCCCTGCTGCCGTCCGCCAGATTGAACAAATGCGACTTCACGACGATCGCGTCGAGCTCCTGCATCATGCGGTGCTCGAGCGCGTCGGCGCGCTCCGACAGGGTCGCGGTCGCGGGTGCGGTCATGGGGTCAATCCCTTTCCAATGGAGCGGACGAGCGAGGCTAGCAGACCCGGCCGGCGCGCTCCAGACGGGCGCCGCCGGACGGCCCCCGGACGCGCCGCCGGCGACTAGCCCGCGGCTTCGCTGGGCGCGGGCAGCGCGGCGACGCTGGCGCCGCCCGCGACCGGCGCCGGCAGGTGATCGTCGGCCGACCGCACCGTGACGGCGCCCTGCGCGAACGAGATGCCCTCGGCCTCGAGCGCGCCGTAGACGCGCTTCAGCGCCTCGCGCTGGACCCAGCTCGAGCGCGCCGGCTTGGCCGTGACCTTGAGCCGGCACACGATCGCGCTGTCGGTGATCTCGGCGACGCCCTGCAGCTTGAGGGGCAGGATGATCTCGTTGGCGAGCTCCGGGTCCTCGAGCATCTCCTGGCCCACGCGCTTGATGATCTTGCGCGCCCGCTCGAGATCGCTGCCGCGCTCGAGCCGGATGTTGAACTTGACGGTCGCCCAGTCGCGGCTGGCGTTGGTGATCGCCTGCAGCTGGCCGAACGGGATGGTATGCACGAGGCCGCTCTGGTGGCGCAGCTGGACCGAGCGCAGGGTGATCTTCTCGACCGTGCCCTTGAGACGGCCGGTGTCGATGTACTCGCCGATGCGGAAGGCGTCGTCGGCCATGAAGAAGATGCCCGAGACGATGTCGCGCACCAGCGCCTGCGAGCCGAACGAGATCGCCAGGCCGATCACGCCGAACCCGGCGAGCAGCGGCCCGATGTCGACGCCCAAGGTCGACAGCACGATCAGCCCGGTCGTGCCCAGCACCGCGCCGAGGATGACGACGCGCACCAGCGGCAAGGCCGTCGCCAGCCGGGTCTGCGCCGGCGGCTCGGCCGTCTCGTCCTCGACGCCGGGCAGCACCGCGCGCGGCTTCGGCGCGTGCTCGGCCAGGTAGGCCGACGCGAACCGCCACAAGGTCCAGCCGGTGACCAGCGCGATGCCCAAGGTCAGCACCACGCGCAGCGTCGCCGCCGCGATCGCGGACCCCGGCGTCAGCAGGTAGACGCCCCACATCTCGGCGAGCGCGACCACGCCGAGGATCCACACGCCGCCGCAGGCGAGCGCGCGGCCGACCGCGATCGTCGCCTTGCGCAGCGGCGGCACGTCCGGGTCCTCGGCGCCGAGCGCCGCCGCGACCGTCAAGTCGGCACCGGCGGCGATGATCGGCAGCAGCGCCACCGCGATCTGGGTGGTGCCGGCCGCGACGCCCCACCACACACCGTCGGTCAGCACCGCGGCGAACTGGCCGACCACCCAGTCGGCCAGCGCGACGCCGATCAGCACCCAGGCTGCCACGGCGCCCGCCCCGCGCGCCAGCAGGCCGTCGCCCGACAGGCGTGCCAGCGCGGCAAAATCCAGGCGCGCGTTCCAGAACCACCACAACTTGAAGAGCAGGATCGCGCTCGCGGTCAGCAGATACCAGCCGGCCACCTGGTCGGCGTTGCCGATCTCCGCGATCAGGGTGACGGTCACATAGATGAAGATCGAGCCTGCGGCGTAGCGCATCACCATGGCGTAGTGCCAGGCGGGCCGATCGATCGGGAGCATGCGGCGGCCGAACGGGTCGGGCGCCAGCAGGAAGCGCGCACCGGTCCAGTAGAAACAGAACGACACGATCGCGTGGCTGAGATCGGTGGCGACGAAGCGCGCCAGATCGGGCTGGTCGAGCAGCGCATCGCGCAGCTTGAACGCGGTGATCCCGTACGCGGCGAGCGCGATCAGGTCGGCCAGCGCGCGCACGGCGACGAGGACGAGCCGAGCGGAGAAGGTGCTCGACACCCGCGTCCGGAAGACCGCGCGCAACAGCCAGCGCACGAACAGGCCGACCGCGATGCCGCCGATCAGGATGGCGGCGATGCGCTCCACCGCCTCACCGGTCGAGCCGGCATTGCGGCGCGCGTCCCAGGACCGCTCGAAGTCGTCGACCAGCCGCGGCAGCGCGCGCGTGCCCTGGATGCCGCGGTCGAGCCCGGCCTGGAAGTCGTCGGCGGCGTCCTGCCACCAGGTCGCCACCGAGGCCTCGAGGCGCTCGCCGCGCGACGCGGGCGGGCCGGCCGCCGGCGCGATCTGCACGACGATGTTCTGGCCGTGCGCCGAGTCGAGCAGTCGGCCGAGATCCTCGGCCTGGTGGTCGCCGCGAATCGTCGCCGGCGCCTGCGCGAGCGCCCCGGGACCGATCCCCGGTAGGAGCAACGCCAGCACCAGCGCCGCCAGCGCGCCGGCCGATGCACGCCGAAACCGCAGAAACATGCGCCCGACCCGAGCTTGCCGCGAGGCCCAGAGTCTAGCGAAACCGGCCATCGGGGGACAGGCTCCCCGCCTCGGGATAGCTATCCCCCTATCCGATAGAACCCCGGCGCTATGCCACCGCGGGCGCGCGTCGGCGCCCCAGCCACTCTAGATTTGCGCCAACCCGAACGCGACCGGCGCCACCGTGCCCGCGTCCTCTCCTGGAGTTCCATCGGCCATGGCAACGCAGACCGAGACCCGCATCGTCGTGATCGACGACGACGACGCCTACCTCGACGTCGTCTCGACTTATCTCGAGCGCGCCGGCTACGCGACCACGGGTTTCGCCCGGTCGCGCGACGCGCTCTACCACCTGATCGATCACCCGGCCGCGCTCGTGGTGACCGACCTCTACATGCCCGACATGGACGGCATCGAACTGGTGCGCCGTCTTCAGACGTCGGTGCCGGACATGCCGGTCATCGGCATGACGGGCCAGCGCGGCTCCCATCCGTCGATGTTCCTGCGCGCGCTGCGCGAGTTCGGCGCCGTATCCTGTCTGCGCAAACCGTTCGACAAGGACGCGCTGCTCGGGGCGGTTCAAAAAGCGCTCGGTTGATCCTCCCGGCCGCGCGCCTTCACGCCCGCACCGTGTCGCCCCGCCCCCCCTGCGGCAACCCATGCGACATAGGAAGTACTGCCCGATTGCGCGCTAATCGTGTATAAGCGAGCGATCACGGAATGTCATAAGCGAGCTGAAAAGGCCGCATCCGTGCTGAAAACGGGAGGTATTTGCGATGACGATTGCCGCTGCGAACGCGCGCCAAGTCCCTTGGTGGAAAGAACCAACGAAAGAACAGTGGCTGGCTTATGTGGCCGCTTGGCTTGGTTGGACCCTGGATGCCTTCGATTTCACCATTTTCCTGCTCCTCATGGTGCCGATCGCCAAAGAATTCGGCATCCCGCTGACCGACGTGGCGATCCTGTTCACCGTCACGCTGTGGCTGCGGCTGGTGGGCGCGACCGGGTCGGGCTGGGTGGCCGACCGGATCGGCCGCAAGGGACCGCTGATGCTCTCGATCCTGGGTTACTCGGCCTGCAACTTCATCGCCGGCTTCTCGCCGACCTTCACGTTCCTGTTCTTCTTCCGCGCGCTCCTCGGCATCTTCATGGGCGCGGAATGGCCGGCCGGCGCCTCGCTCGCCATGGAGCAATGGCCGACGCGCTCGCGCGGCTTCATGAGCGGCGTGCTGCAAGGCTCGTGGAACCTCGGCTTCCTGCTGTCGAGCGCCGCCTACGGCCTGCTCTTCAACTCGATCGGCTGGCGCGGCCTCCTGATGCTCGGCGTGCTGCCGGCGTTCGCGGTGGTCTACATCCGCTTCTTCGTCAAGGAGCCCGAGGTGTGGCTCGAGAACCGGAAGCAGCAGCGCGAGCAAGAACGCCAAGTACGCGTGCCGCTGCTGAAAATCTTCAAGCGCGGCATGATCGGCAACACACTGACGGCGTGCTGGTGGATGGCGAGCGGCTTCGTCGTCTACTATTCGATCTGGGCGATGTTCGCGACGCACCTGCAGAAGGACCTCAATTTGAGTCCGGCCTTGGTCGCAACGCCGCTGATGTTCGCGAACGCTCTCGGCTTCCTGGCCATGGGCTTTTGGGGCTATTTGGCCGATCGCATCGGGCGGCGGTGGTCGATGATCATTCCCGCGCTGATGGGCATCGCGGTCGCGCCGCTCTATCTCTTGACCACGGACTTCCTGTGGATCTCGGCCGGCTTCATCCTGCAGGCGGCGTTCGCCGGCGCGATCTACGGCCAGAACCCGAGCTATCTGTGCGAGCGGTTCCCGACCGAGGTGCGCGGCACGGCGACCGGCTTCTGCTACCACCAGGGCGCCATCTTCGGCGGCTTGGTGGCGCCGGTCCTGACCTACTTCGCGGTCGACCACGGCTTCGGCTTCGCCATCCCGATGCTGATCGGCACGACTGTCGGCTGCGCGAGCTTCGTGTTCGCCCTGCTGCTCGGACCGGAGACCCATGGCAAGGAGATCACGGCCGAGCTGGTCGTCGCTTGAGGTAGCTGCCACCTCTCCCTCGGGAGAGGACCGCGACGCGGGGGCGCGCCGGGATATCCGGCGCGCCCTCGGCGTTTCAGCCAGGCGTCTTCACTTGGCGTTGCGGTCGAGGATCTCGATCGAGACGTTCTCCGGGCCGCGCAGGAAAGCGATGCGCACGCCGGGCCGGATCGTGGTCGGCTCCATGGTGAACTCCGCGCCCTTGCGCTTGAGCTCGGCGACCGCCGCGTCGATGCCGTCGACGCGCAGGCCGAGATGCTCGAGCCCGAGATAGGGCGCCTCCGGCGGCGACGCCGTGCCCTTGTCGGCGATCACCGGCGCGATGAAGACCGTCATGCCGCCGAGATCGAGATCGACGCGCTTGCGGCCGTCGGACTGCACCGACCGCTTGACCACCGCGCCAAACATTTTCTCGTACCACAGCGCGGTCGCTTCCGGGTTCGGGCTGCGCAAGTGGACGTGGTCGTACGTGAAGCTGGCCACCGCTTCCTCCTCGGGTCGCTCGCAACGGAGGCGAGCTTACACCGGGGTGGCCGGAGGCGACACCCCTCCCCCTCGGGCTGACCGCGAGGGAGGGGTGGCGGAACCGACGGTCAACGGCCGATCTGGCGGCTGATGCGGTTCTCCTGCTGGTTCAGCGCGCGCTGATCGACGCGGGTGATGTGGCCGCCGTCCTGGCGCGCCATCAAGCGCTCCTCGCCGCGCACCTGACGGTCCTCGCGGTGCAGGTACGCGTCGCGGCCGCGGCTGATCTCGCCCTCGCGATATTCCTGATTGATCCGGTGATATTGGTAGCCGAGGCGGTTGTTGACCTCCTCGCGGCGCGGATGGCTCTGCTGCCACGGCGTATCGGCGAACGCCGAGGCCGAAAAACCGGTCGCCAGCACGAACGCGGCGGCGCCAGCCATCATCAGGTTGCCGAAGCGGGTCATCTCTTCCTCCTGCCAAGCGGCGCTCGACGTCGAGATCGCCGATGGTTGTGTTACGCGCAGGTGCGCCGCCGCCGTGCACGACGCAGCGGATTAACTCGCGTTCATGCGCCG
Source organism: Candidatus Sulfotelmatobacter sp. (assembly GCA_035507915.1). GTDB lineage: Bacteria > Pseudomonadota > Alphaproteobacteria > Elsterales > Elsteraceae > JACQAI01. The sequence continues at coordinate 12,010 of DATJNS010000500.1, read as the reverse complement.
CGGCGGCTTATGCTCGCATGACGCCCGCGACCGGGCGTGCCATCGATCGGTAGCGCGATGCCCCAGCCCTCTCTGCCCGCCGTGAGCCTGGTCGCGGTACCCGGCCGCCGCCGCGCCACCCTGGAGATCGCGCGCGAGTACGACCGCCGCGGCTTCGCCGGCATCTACGTGCCCAGCCTGTTCGGCAACCTCGCGACCTGCGATGCGCTGGCGCTCGCCACCGAGCGCATCGTGTTCGGCACTGCGATCGCGCCGATCTATTCGCGCAGCGTCTGGGACTTTGCGCATAGCGCCGCCTTCCTGCACGAAGTGTCGGGCGGACGCTTCCGCCTCGGCATCGGCGTCAGCCACGCGCCGGGGCACGTGCGCTGGGACGCCAAGCCCGGCAATCCGCTCGCCGACACGCGCGACTTCATCGCCAAACTACGCGGCCACCAGAACCTGGGCGCGCTGCCGCCGATCATCGTCGCCACCCTGCGCAAGAAGATGATCGCGCTGGCGGGCGAGCTCGCCGACGGGCTGGTGTTCGCCAACGGCTGCCGCTCCCACATGGCCGACTCGCTGGCGGCGCTGCCGCCCGCCAAGCGCGCCGATCCCGCCTTCTTCATCGGCAACATGATCCCGACCTGCGTGACCGGCGATCTCGAGGCGGCGAAAGCGGTGCACCGACGGTCGCTGACCCACTACGCGATGCTGCCGAACTACCGCAACTACTGGAAGGAAGCCGGCTACGGCGACGAGATGGCGGCGGTCGAACGCGCGATCGCCGCGCAGCGTCTCGACGACGTGCCGCGCTGCCTGAGCGACCGCTGGCTCGCCGACGTCACGATCTCGGGCTCGAAGACCGCGGTGCGCGACGCGGTCGAGGCGTGGCGCGCCGCCGGCGTCGCCACGCCCATCCTGGTGCCGAGCTCGGCCGCCGGCAATCAGCTCAAGGCGATCGAGGAGCTGCTCGCCGCCTTCGCCGACTGACCCTCAGGCACGTCCGTGCTGCATCCGGTACTGCCGCGACCTCAACCTCCCTCCCCCTCCCCCCTTGTGGGGGAGGGTCGGGGTGGGGGGTCATCGTGCAGCCAAGTGGCGCCAAATGTCCTCGACCACTTCGTCCGTGGACTTAAGCACATCCTCATTCCAATAACGCAGTACGTGGAAGCCATCACGCTCTAATCGCGCCGTGCGCGCCTGCTCGTATGCGCTTTCAAGATCGTGTTCCGTGCCGTCGACCTCGATGACCAGTCGAGCGGAAAAGCAGGCGAAGTCCGCGAAGTAAGGGCCAATTGGAACTTGCCGACGAAACCGATGCCCATTGAGCTGCTTCCGCCGGAGCCTCGCCCACAGCCGCCGTTCGGCGTCGGTCATGTTCATGCGCAGCTCGCGGGCCTTTGGCGAGCTCATGCCCCCTCCCCGACCCTCCCCCACAAGGAGGGAGGGAGTCATTTTTCAAAGGGCGCGTTCGCACCAGTGGCGAGCGCGCCCCTACGTCGTCGCTAGAGCGCGCCTTCCTTGCGCAGGCCTTCGACGTCGCCGGCGCTCAGACCCAGCCAGTCGGCGAGCACCTCGGCGTTGTGCTGGCCGAGCAGCGGCGCCGGTTGGACCTTGAGGGGCGCGCCGTCGTGGCGCACCGGCCAGGTCGGCATCTTGAACGGCCCGGCAACCGGATGCTGGATCGTCTGCATGATGCCGCGCCGCTCGAAGTCGGGATCGTTCTGCAGCTCGAGCGTGTCGTTGACCGCACCGGACGGGACGCCCGCTGCGCCGATCAGCTTCATGGCTTCGTGCTTCGTGCGCTGCCTCGTCCACGACGCGATGATCTCGTCGACCTCGGCCTCGCGCTCGACGCGCGCCTGCGGCGTATCGTAACGCGGGTCGCCGATCAGGTCCTCGCGACCCACGACCTGCAGGAGGCGCTTCCAGTGCTCGGGGTTGGCGCGGCTGGTGTAGACGTAGACGTAATCGTTGGGGCCGCCGCCCTTGCAGGGATAGATGCCGACCGGCGGGTTGGGCGGCGAGATCGTCTTGGGGCCGTTGCGGATCGCCGGCTTGCCGTTGAGCGCCGTGGTGGCGAAGGCGACGCGGATGTAGTGCAGCATGGCGTCCTGCATCGCGACCGCGAGGCGCTGGCCCTGCCCGGTCGCCTGGCGCCGATAGAGCGCGCCCAGGATGCTGATCGCCATCAGCATGCCGGTGCCGGTGTCGCCCAAGGTCGGGCCGGGCTTGTTCGGCCGGCCGTCGCGCTCGCCCGTGATGCTCATGACGCCGCCGCAGGCCTGCGCGATCATGTCGAACGCCAGGTTCTTCTCGTACGGGCTGCCCTCGCCGAAGCCCTTCACCTGCGCGTAGATGATGCCCGGGTTGAGCGCCTTCAGCACGTCGTAGCCGAGCCCGAGCCGCTCGATCGCGCCCGGCGCGAAGTTCTCGATGAAGACGTCGGCCTTGCGCGCCAGGTCCTTGACCAGCTTGAGGCCGCTCGGCGACTTCAGGTTGACGGCGATCGACTTCTTGTTGGCGTTGAACAGCAGGAAGTACCAGGAATCGGCGTCCTTGGTCTTGCCGCCGAACGAGGCGCGGCCGGGATCGCCCGACTTCGGGTTCTCGACCTTGACGACCTCGGCGCCGAGCCAGGCCAGCGCCTCCGTGCAGGACGGGCCGGCTTCGAACTGGGTGCAATCGAGCACCCGGACGCCGGTCAAACAGCCCTGAACCGCGGTGTTCCCGTCCATTCTCGCGTCTCCCCCTGATATTTTGGCGGCGCGCCAGCGTGACACGCCGGGCGACCGCCTCCAACTGGAAAGCTAGACGACGCCGGTATCGTGCAGGCGCTTGAGCTCGTCCGGACCGACGCCGCACAAATTCTCGAGCAGCGCGTCGGTGTGCTCGCCGAGCATCGGCGGGCGCGTCACCTCGGCGGGCGAGTCCGACAGCTTGATCGGGCAACCGACGGTCTGATAGGTGCCACGCGTCGGGTAGTCGACGTCGACGATCATGTCGCGCGCCTTGAGATGCGGATCGTTGAGCACCTCGCCGGTATCGAGACAGGCGCCGCACGGCACGCCGGCTTCGCCCATCAGGCGCAGCACCTCGTGCTTGCTGCGCTGGCGCGTCCAGGCCGCGACGATGCCGTCGAGCGCGGCGCGGTTCTCCCAGCGCAGCTCCGGCGTCTTGAAACGCGGATCGTCGGCGAGCGCGGGCTCGCCCAGGGTCTTGACGACCGCGGGCCACATCTGCGGCTGCGAGAAGATGTAGACGTAATCGTTGGGACCGCCGGGCGCGCACGGATAGGTCGTGCCCGGCACGGTGCGGCCGAGCTGGTTGCCGACGCGCGGCGGCGGATGGCCGTAGCGCTGGTGGTCGCGCAGGCTGACGCGCACGAGGTTGACGACGGCGTCCTGCATCGACACCTCGACATGCTGGCCGCGCCCGGTCTGGTGGCGCTGCTCGAGCGCGGCCAGGATGCCGATCGCCATGTGCATGCCGGTGCCGCTGTCGCCGATCGCCGGGAAGACGTAAGTCGGCGGATTGTCGGGAAAGCCGGTGACGCCCATCGCGCCGCCCATCGCCTGGGCGATCGGCTCGAAGCTCTTGAATCCACTGTACGGCCCATACGTCCCGAAGCCCTTGATGGTCGCGTAGATCAGTCGCGGGTTGAGCTTCGACAGCGTGTCGTAGCCGAGGCCGAGCCGGTCGAGCGCGCCCGGCCCGAAATTCTCCAGCAGCACGTCGGACTGTTCGATCACCTTCTTGAACAGCGCCTTGCCGTCGTCGGTCTTGAGGTTGAGGGTCAGGCTGCGCTTGTTGGCATTGAAGAACAGAAAGAACAGGCTGTCGCTGTTGGCCTTGTCGCGCAGGTTGGTGCGTGCGACGTCGCCGCCCTTGGGCTCCTCGAGCTTGATCACGTCGGCGCCCAGAAAGCCCAGGATCTGGGCGCAGGCGGGGCCCGCCTGGTTGTGCGTCATGTCGATGATGCGGATGCCGTCTAGGGCCCGGCTCATGCGCGTTCCTCCCGATGGGTCGCCGACCAGCCTAGCACCGCCGATCCGGCACGACCAAGAAGCGGCGTCGCGCCAGCGCGACATGCCCTGTTCCAGCAGGCGGAATGCAGGCCCTCTCCCGTGGTCCGCACCACGCGTCCGCCGTCCATCCGCCCGATCGGGCCATGGTCTGAAGATCCTCCGTCATGCCGACCGGTATCGCATACCGGGCGTGACATGAGCAGAGCCTGCTCGTGTCGCTGGACCGGCGTGGGTAGCGAGGGCCGATCCTACAGAAGCCGAGCCTTGACGCCGTACCGTTCGTAGATCCCGGCGGCACGTCGATCGCAGCTGACGAGGTCGGCTCTGTGGTTTGCCACCGTCGCAGCGACCAAGGCATCGTACGCGGCGCCGCCGCTGACCCCTCGCTCGGCCAGCGTCGACACGAAAGTCCGGTAAGCCCGTGCGCTCAACCGTAGAAACGGTTGGGGGAAACGAACGTCAAGGAACGCCCGAACCAGGCCACCGGGAACCCGATGCGGCGGCGGCAAGCGCGTCAGCACCGAATACGTCTCCAGCGCGCAATGTTCGACGAGACGTACGCCGCCATCCAACACCCGACGGGCGACCTCATGTCGCTCGTGCCAGGACGCGAAGGCGGCGACGACGAGACTGGTGTCGACCGCCGTCGTCACCGGCGAACGCGTTCCAGGGTGTCGCGCACGTCATCGGCCGTGAGGCGGGGCAGCTTGCGATCGGGAACCGCGATCACGCCCTTGCCGCGCTTCTTGAGGCGCATCGGCGTCGCGGCAATCTCGATCTCCAGCCGTCCGTCGCCAGCTGTGATCTCGAGGGGCTGACCGGGCTTCAGACCGAGCGCTTGCCGCAACGCTTTGGGAACGACCAGGCGACCCGCCGCGTCAATGGCTGTTTTCATGGCATTTATGATGCCATGAAAATGGCATCACGACAACCATTCGACGCCACCGTTGCGGGTCAGATCCCGAGATACGCCGTGCGCACGGCGGGGTCGTCGAGCAGGCGGGCGGCGTCGCCGGTCTGGCTGACCTTGCCGAGCTCGAGGATGACGGCGCGGCGCGCGAGCGAGAGCGCCCAGCCGGCGTTCTGCTCGGCGAGCAGCACGGCCAGGCCCTCGCTCGCCTGGATCTCGGTCAGGATCTCGCCGATGCGCTCGACGATCACCGGCGCCAAGCCCAGCGACGGCTCGTCGAGCATCAGGACCGTCGGCTTCGACATCAGCGCCCGGCCGATCGCCAGCATCTGCTGCTCGCCGCCCGACAGGCTGCCGGCGCGCTGGGCGGCGCGCTCCTTGAGGCGCGGAAAATAGTCGTAGATGCGCGCCAGACGCGCGGGCAGCTCGGCGGCCGGGCGCGCGATCGCGCCGACCTTCAGGTTGTCGTGCACCGAGAGCTGCGGGAACACGCGCCGGCCCTCCGGCGAATAGCCGATGCCGCGCCGCACCACCTGCGACGGCTTCAAGCCCTTGAGGTCGGCGCCGTCGAGCCTGATCGCGCCTTCGGCGTAGCTCACCATGCCGAGCACGGCCTTGAGGGTGCTCGACTTGCCCGCGCCGTTGGAGCCGACCAGCGCGACGATCTCGCCGGCGTCGACCTCGAGCGCGACGCCGTCGGTGCCGACGATCGGCCCGTAGGTGACCTTCAGCCCTTCAATGGCGAGCTTGGGCATAGGACTTGCCGAGATAAGCCTCGATGACCGTTGCGTTGCGCAGCACCTGCTGGGGCGTGCCCTGCGCGAGCTCGCGACCCTGCGCCATCACGAACACGCGGTCGCACAGGTCGGAGATGAAGCGCATGTTGTGGTCGATCGCGACGACCGAGATGCCGCGCCCGCGCACCAGACGGATGGTGTCGCGCACGTGGTCGGTCTCGGCGGCCGACAGGCCGGCGGCGGGCTCGTCGAGCATGATGAGGCGCGGCTCCGCGGCCAGCGCGATCGCCATGCCGAGCACCTTCTGGAAGCCGTAGGGCAGCGCGCTCGCCACCTGGTGCTGGACGCGCTCGAGATCGAGCCAGCGCAGCACCTCGTCGACATGCGCGTCGGCCTCGAGCCGGCGCACGCGCGCCGCCCCGGTGCCGAGCAGGCTCGCGACCAGCCCGGGATAGAGATGACGGAAGGCGCCGCGCAGCAGGTTCTCGCGCACGGTCTGCCCGGCATAGACGGTGGTCGCCTGGAAGGTGCGCACCAGCCCGCGCGCGACCAGCACGTGGGGCGGCAATCCGGTGACGTCGCGCTCGGCGAGGCGCACGCGGCCGCCGCTCGGCTTGAGGACGCCCGAGATCAGGTTGACGGCGGTCGTCTTGCCGGCGCCGTTCGGTCCGATCAAGCCGAGGATCTCGCCCTCGGCGACCTCGAAGCTGATGTCGGCGACCGCCTGCAGGCCGCCGAAGCGCCGGGACAGGCTTTCGACCGCGAGCAGCCGGCTCACGTCGCGACCCGCGACGCGGCGGCGCGCCGCCCGCGCACCAGCGCGCCCAGGCGCCGGCCGAGCTCGATCAGGCCGCCCGGCAGGAACGCCATGGTGGCGAACAGGATCGCGCCGAACATGATCTGCTGGACGTTGACGTAGCCGCGCAGCAGCTCGGGCAGCGTGACCATGAAGGCGGTGCCGATCAGGGCACCCGCGAGGCTCGCCATGCCGCCGATCACGTTCATGACGACGAGGTTGAGCGACTGCACGATCGAAAAGCCCTCGGGCCCGACATAGCGGATGTAATGCGCCTGCAGCACGCCCGCGACCCCGGCCATCGCGCAGGCGATCACGAAGACCGTGACCTTGATGCGGATCACCGGCACGCCCGAGCATTCGGCGAGCCGCTCGCCCTCGCGGATGGCGTTGATCGCGCGGCCGAACTCCGAGCTCAGGATGCGGGCGCACAGGCCGACGCCGCACACCGCGAACGCCAGCGCGAAGTAGTAGTAGGCGCGGGTCGACAGCAGGAAATCGGCCGGCGGCGGCACGTTGAAGATGCCGTTCGAGCCGCCGGTGAACCCGGCCTGGTCGACGATCGCCATGCGGACCATCTCGCCGAACAGGAAGGTGATCAGCACGAAGTACTTGCCGGTCAGCCGCAGCACGATCGGTCCGACGACGAGCGCGAGCGCGGTCGCGGCTCCCGTGCCGATCACGAGGCCGGCGATCCAGGGCAAGCCGAAATTCATCACGCTCAACACCGAGCCGTAGGCGCCGACGCCCATGAACGCCGCGTGCGCCAGGCTGACATGGCCGGTACGGACGATCAGGTGCAACGAGGACGCCGCGATCGCCGTGATGCACAAGAGCACGCCGACATGGTGCAGGAACTTGTCGTCCGTGAGCCACGGCCAGCCGACCAGCGCCACGGCGACGACCAGCCAGACGATCGGGCGGCGCGTCACCTCAGGCCTCCGGCGTGCCGAGGATGCCCCACGGCCGCACGATCAGGAGCAGGACCACGATGCCGAACGACAGGAACGCCGACGCCGCCGTGCCGTAGAAGGTTCCGACGAAGCTCTCCGTGAAGCCGAGCAGCGTGCCGCCGAGCGCCGCGCCCGGGATCGAGCCCATGCCGCCCAGGATCACGACGATGAACGCCATCATGAGGGGGCGTTGGCCGAGGAACGGCGACACCGAGTAGATCTGGCCCCACAGCGCGCCGGCGAGCGCCGCGAGCAGGATCGCGACGAAGAATGCGACCTTGTAGGTGCGCCGCGTGTCGACGCCCTGGGTCTCGGCGATCTCGACGTCCTGGGCGGCGGCGCGCATGGCAAGGCCGGCGCGCGTGAAGCGGATGAACAGGTAGAAGCCGACCAGCGCCGCGACCGCGATCACGAGCACGACCAGCCGGTCGACCGGCAGGATGATGTCGCCCCACACCAGGACCGAGGTGAACGCCGCCGGGATGTTGCGGTCGTAGACGTCCCAGATCAGCACGCCGCCGAACATCAGCATCATGCTGAGGCCGAGCAGGCCGATCATGCTCTCGAACATGCGCTGGTAGAACCAGCGAAACACCGCCCATTCGAGCACCATCGAGGCCGCCGCGACGCCGACCACGGCGATCGGCAGCGCAATCAGCCACGGCAGGTGCAGCGTGGTCATGAGGTAGTAGAGCGCGAACGCCCCCAGCATGGCGAACTCGCCGTGCGCGAAATTGACGACGCGCATGATGCCGAACAGCAGCGTGAAGCCGAGCGCGACCAGGATGTAGATCGCGCTCAGGCTCACGCCGTTGACCACGACCTGCCCGAGGATGGTGGGGCTGAACATCAGGCGACGGACGACGGGCGACTGAGGACGGAACGCAGCTTCGTCTCCCTCATCCGTCCCCTGTCGTCCGTCCTCCGTCTGGCTACGGCGTGAACTTCTCGAGCTTGACGATCTTGCCGCCCTTGACCTCGGAGAAATAGTACAGGTTTAGCATCTGGTGGTTGACGCCGTAGAGCTCCTTGCCGCCCCACTTGATCGGCGCCTCGAAGACGCCGGCGTCGTAGCCGCCGGTGGTGTCGAGCGCGGCGCGCACCTTCGCGGTGTCGAGCGAGTTGGCGCGGTGGATCGACTCGTTGAGCAGCAGCACCGCGTGATAGAAGTACGGCACGAAGGCGTTGATGATGCCCTTGCCGTACTTCGCCACGTACTTGGCCTTCAGCTGCTGGCCGAACGGCGTCTCCCAGTTGTAGAGGTCGTAGGACAGGAAGCCCTCGGCGTACGGGCCGGCGATCTCCATGATCTCGTCGATCGAGGGGCCGCCGACCTGCATGACGTGGCCCTTGAAGCCGGCCTGCCGGATCTGCTTCGTCATCAGGCCGCAATCGCCGGGGCTGTTGCCGTCGAACTCGAAGGCGTCGACCTTCTGCGCCATCATGCGCAGGATCCCGGGCGTGAACTCCTGGGTGCCGCGCTCGAACAGGTCGAGCACCACCTCGAAGCCCTGCTTGCGGTAGTCGTTGGCGAGCGCCGGCGCGACCGCTTGGCCGACCGCGTCGTTGGGCGCCAGGATGCCGATCTTCTTGATCTCGGGATAGTGCGCCTTGATGTACGAGATGATCGGCGGGCCGAACTCGAGGTTGGTGTTGTAGATGCGGTAGTTGTACGGATCGGGCGTATCGTTCTTGAGGATCTGCGGCGCGTAGCCGTCGGTCAGCGCCAGCACCTTCGCGGGATTGGTGACGCTGATCGTGCCGAGCGCCGGCGGCGAGCCGACCGGCCCGATGATGAAGCTGACTTTGTCCTGGTTGACCAGACGCTCGGCCGCCGACTTGCCGCCCTGGCCGGTGTACTGGTCGTCGTACATGACCAGCGTGTACTGGTAGCTCTTTCCCGCGACCGTGATGCCGCCCTTCGCGTTGAGATCGTCCATCGCAAGCTGAATGCCGCGCTGGGCGGCCAATCCCCACGCGGTTCCGCCGCCCGACAGCGGCCCGATGCCGCCGATCTTGATCTCGTCCTGGGCGAATGCCGCGCCGCCGGTGAGGGCGCCGAGCAGCAGTGCCGCGCCGAGTATCCGTGTGATCTTGCGCATCCTTGGTTTCCCCCGCTATCGACTCTTCTCACCGATCAGCTTGGCGGGCCGGTCCAGGCGACGTCAAGCACGCGCGGCGACCCGCAGGTGGGCGGCGCATGGGATGCGCGCGATGTGCTAGCGTGGCGCGATGAGCACCCCGCCTTCGCCCGCCGCGTCTGCCGCCCCCCTCGTCCCGTCGGACGCCGTCGCCGCCATCATCGTCACGCCCGACCACCGCTTCCTGATGCAGCATCGCGATCCGATCCCGCACATCTGGTATCCGGGCGCGTGGGCGCTGTTCGGCGGCGGCATCGAGCCCGGCGAGAGCGAGCTCGACGCGCTGCGCCGCGAGCTCAAGGAGGAGATCGACTACACGCTCGGGACGGCCACCTTCTTCACCCGCTTCAGCTTCGATTTCGGCTTCGCCGGCGCCGGGTCGTGCATGCGGAGCTTCTACGAGGTCAAGATCGACGCCGCCGAGGTCGCCGGCATGACGCTCGGCGAAGGCTGCGACATGCGCCTGATCGACGGCGACGCGGTGCTCGCGCTGCCGAACGTGATCGGCTACGACCAGTTCGGGCTCTACCTCTACCTCAACCGCCACCGCATCACGGCGGCGCGGTAGCGGCGACCGGAGAAGCGTCGCCACCGACCCAACCCGTCATCCGCGGCCTCGTGCCGAGGATCCACGCCTTTTTCTGCTCGCGCGTCTGCCACCCCCCAACCCAGCCGCGCGAGCAGCGTTGGCGTGGCGGCTGTGAGCGCGGCGAAGGAACCTCAGCGCGCGGCGGCAGCCTGGACCTTGGCCCAGGTGTCGCGCAGGCCGACCGTGCGGTTGAATACCAGGCGGCCGGGCGCGCCGTCGGGATCGGGACAGAAGTAGCCCTGACGCTCGAACTGCACGGCCTCGCCCGCCGGCGCGCCGGCCAGCGCCGGCTCGACGCGGACCGCGGCGAGGCGCTCGAGCGAGTCGGGATTGAGATCGGTCATCACGTCGCCGCCGCCCGCGCCCGGATCGGGGCGCGTGAACAGCTGGTTGTAGAGCCGCACCTCGGCGGGCAGCGAGTCGGCGACGGTGACCCAGTGCAAGGTCGCCTGGACCTTGCGCCCGTCGGGCGCGTTGCCGCCGCGCGTCGCCGGGTCGTAGGTGCAGCGCAGCTCGACGACCTCGCCGGCGGCGTCCTTCACGGCCTCGCGGCAGGTCACGAAATAGGCGTAGCGCAGCCGCACCTCGCGGCCGGGCGCGAGCCGGAAGAACTTCTTCGGCGGGTTCTCCATGAAGTCGTCGCGCTCGACGTAGAGCTCGCGCCGGAACGGAATGCGGCGGCTGCCGGCGGCGGGATCCTCGGGATTGTTGACCGCGTCGAGCTCCTCGACCGCGCCCTCGGGATAGTTCTCGATCACGAGCTTGAGCGGCCGCAGCACGGCCATGCGCCGCGGCGCGGTCTTGTTCAGGTGCTCGCGCACCGCGGCGTCGAACATCGCGTAGTCGACGATCGAATAGGCGCGCGCCACGCCGACCCGGCGCACGAAGTCGCGCAGCGCCGCCGGCGGCACGCCGCGCCGCCTGAGGCCGGCCAGAGTCGGCATGCGGGGATCGTCCCAGCCCGCGACGTGACCGTCGCGCACCAGGGTGGTGAGCACGCGTTTCGACAGCACGGTGTAGCCGAGGTTGAGCCGGGCGAACTCGTACTGGCGCGGCCGCGACGGCGTCGGCAGGTTCTCGATCAGCCAATCGTAGAGCGGCCGATGATCCTCGAACTCGAGCGTGCAGATCGAGTGGGTGACGCCCTCGATCGCATCCGACTGGCCGTGCGCGAAGTCGTAGGTCGGGTAGATGCACCAGGCGTCGCCGGTGCGCGGATGCGTCGCGTGCAGGATGCGGTAGAGCACCGGGTCGCGCAGGTTGATGTTGCCGGACGTCATGTCGATCTTGGCGCGCAGCACGCGCGCGCCGTTGGGGAACTCGCCCGCGCGCATGCGCCGGAACAGGTCGAGATTCTCGGCGACCGAGCGGTCGCGGAACGGGCTGTTGCGCCCGGGCTCGGTGAGCGTGCCGCGCATCGATCGGATCTCGTCGGCCGACTGGTCGTCGACATAGGCCTTGCCGGCGTCGATCAGGTGCTCGGCCCACTGGTAGAGCCGCTCGAAATAGTCCGACGCGTGGTAGAGGTGCCGGCCCCAGTCGAAGCCGAGCCAGCGCACGTCGCGCTCGATCGCGTCGATGTACTCCTGCTCCTCCTTGGTCGGATTGGTGTCGTCGAAGCGCAGGTTGCAATGGCCGCCGAACTCCTGGGCGACCCCGAAATTGAGGCAGATCGACTTGGCGTGGCCGATGTGCAGGTAGCCGTTGGGCTCGGGCGGGAACCGGGTCACCACCTCGGTCGTGCGTCCGGCCTTGACGTCGGCCTCGACGATGTCGCGGATGAAGTCGCGCCCCGCTTCCGCGACCGGCTCTGTCACCGGCGTCTCGTTGCTCACAGCCCGCTCCTCAAGGCACGCCCCTATCTGCCAAATCCA
>DATJNS010000499.1:0-36885 GCA_035507915.1 Candidatus Sulfotelmatobacter sp. | reverse complement strand
CCAATGATAGGAGGCACAGAATAAACGCGTTTTTAGAGAGTTTCACGACGTAATTCATCGTAACGGCAATGAAAAATTACGTATCCATGTAAATAATATCAGAAATATAAACCGGGGATACCGTGCGCGAGTACTTGAGAGAATCTTGAGCCGATTCTCTACCCGAGACCTTCCAACCCATTTTCGGCCGCCAGGACATTGCGTCCGATGGCGAAGGCCACGACCGGGGTGATCCGTCGACCCCGAATCGCCACGACGGATGAGCAACGCCCAGCGGCGCGACGCGTTGCTCGCGACGACCAATTTCCCCAGTCGGCCGCGCCGACACGCCGCTCAAGACTTCCGAGCGCGCACGCCGCGCGAACCTTCCGCTAAATCACGCCTAGGAGCAGCAGCACGACCAAGACGACCAAGACCGTCCCGAAGCCGCCCGACGGGTAGTAACCCCAGCCGGCGCTGTAGGGCCATGTCGGCAATGCACCGATGACGACGATCACCAGAATGATCAACAACAGCGTGCGGATCATTTGCCCTCTCTCTCGCGTCCCGCACGGTCAAAACTCCCGCGTATGGCGATCGGTTCCCGCTGCATTTCGCTCTGGAGACGCAGATCGCTGATCGCACCGTTGAGGGCGTCGGCATCGTGAAACACGCCCACGATCTCTCGGATCGTCGTTGTCGGCTGCATCACCGGGTTTCCCTCAACAGGGCTATTTGTTCCGCTCGGCCGAGTTCTCGATGCCTTGGCCGGCCTTCTTGACGTCGGCGCCCGCACCCTGGACCGTGTTGCAGGCCTGGATCCCGATCGCAAGGCTGAGCAGGACCAGGGCCGTCAGGCCCCGGCGTTTGGCGGCGCTTACCGACATTGGCATCTCCTCGATTGGCGTGGGCCCGACATGTGGGGTGGTCGGCACACTCTTACTGGCGCAACGAGGCGGATTTCCCGGTTGTTCCGATGCCCTCACCCGTTGGGTCGGGCCACGGGCAGCGTGAACGTGAAGCGCGCGCCGATGCCGTCGATGCCGTTCTCCGCCCGCAAGATGCCGCCGTGCCCTTCGATGATCGAGCGCGAGATGGCGAGCCCCATGCCCATCCCGGTTTCCTTGGTGGTGAAGAATCTCTCGAGCAGGCGATCGAGCAGCTCCGGGGCGATGCCCGGGCCGTTGTCCTCGATCGTGCACGTTACGGTGTCGGGCGCGGACAGCGCGGTCCGAACCGTCAGCAGCGGATAGTCCATTCTCGCCTGGGTCATCGCCTGGATCGCGTTGATGGCGAGGTTGACGATCACTTGCTGGAGCTGGGTACGATCGGCGACCACCAGCGGCTGGGCCGCCGCGAGATCGAGCGATACGGCGACGCGACTGGCCTGCAACTCGTGGCGCAGGAACAGCATTGCCTCGTCGATGACGTCGTGGAGCGACAGCCGGACCCGTTGCGGCGCGTGTCCCACCGCCATGCTGCGGATGCGCGTGATGATGTCGCCCGCCCGGCGCGCATCGGCACGGACCTTGCGCATCAAGGTCGACGCCTCGGCCGCATTGGGCTCGGGACGATCGAGCCAGAGCAGACCGGTCGCTGCGTTCGTCGCGATCGCCGTCAGGGGTTGGTTGAGCTCGTGGGCGATCGACGCCATCAGCTCGCCGAGCATCGAGATCCGCGCGGCATGGGCGAACTCGGTCTGAAGCTGCTCGAGCTTCTCCTGAGCGCGCACCAAATCCGTCAACTCGACGAAGCCGACGAGCGTAGCGCCCGAGTCGATCCGCGTGGTCGTGAAGAACACGTCGATGACGCGCCCGTCGAGGGTATCGACCTGGGTTCTCTCCTCGTACCTCGCTTCGCCGCGGAAGCGACTCTCCAACGCGCGGCGGAAGGCGTCCGGCCGAGCCTGCCAGAAAGGCGTCATCGGTCCCAGCATCGCGCGCGCATCGGCCGCGCCGAACATCCGCAACGCCGCGTCGTTGACCTCCGCGATCTTGAGAACGTCCATCGCGCGCGGGACGACATCGGGATGCGCGTCGAGATGAGCGCCGATGTCGGTCACCCCGGCGGCCGACAATCCGCTCAGCATCTCGACCAGGCCGCGCGCATCGAGCTGCCACAACGCCAGCGGCATGTCGCGGAACAGGCGCCGGTAGCGCTTCTCGCTGCGCTCCAGCCGGCCGTAGGCTTCGGTGCGGGCCGTGACGTCCATCACCGCGCCCACGAGTTGGCCGCCGCCGCCCTCACGGTCCAACGCGCGCGCCCGCACATGGACCGTCTTGATGGCGCCGTCAGGCATCAGCAGGCGGTGCTCGAAATCGAATTCGCCCGCGCCTCTCGCGGCCTCATCGACCACGCGGCGGGCGAGCGCGACGTCGTCGGGATGCGTGCGCTGCAAGACCAGATCGATCGACGGCTTGACGGACGCATCGTACCCGAAGATCCGGAAGGTCTCCTCGGACCAGAAGAGCTCGCCGGTGGTCGCATTCCAACCGAAGCTGCCGGTCAGGCTGAGACGTTGGGCCTCGGCGAGATACGCCGCCTGGCTGCGGCGAAGCTCGTCCTCCACCAGCCTGCGCTCGGTGATGTCGCTGTTGGACTCCAATATTCCGATCGACTCTCCGGTATCGTCGCGCTGGAGCGACCACCGGCTCGCCACGTAGACTTTCGAACCATCGCGCCGCGTGTGGACGAGCTCGCCGCTCCAATACCCGGTCCGCGCGAGGACCGCCTTGATGTCTTCGAGCGGCACCGGAAACTCGGTACGCAGAAATTGCGCCGGTCCCTTGCCTTTGACCTCGGCGCGTTTCCAGCCATAAAGCTCCTCGGCGCCCTGGTTCCAGTAGAGGATGGTGTCGTCCATGCCGCAGACGAATACGGCGTCGTGCGTCATGTCCAGGAGACGGGCCTGGTGCTTCTCCATCTCCGTCGCGCGATTGAGCTTTCTGACGAGCCCCGTAATGACGATCGAGGCGATGAAGAACGCCGTCAGCCGCCAGATGTCCTCGATGTCGTCGATGCGCAGGCTGTAGAGCGGTTGAGTGAAGAAGAAGTCGAGCAAACCAACCGCGACGACCGAGAAGATCAGCGACGAGATCAGGCTGTCGAGCAACGACAACAGCACGATGATGATCAGAAAGCAGAAACCCGTGGTGCCGGCATTCAGGCCGAGCCAGAAGCCCAACGCGGTCGCCAACGCCAAGCCAACGCTGCCGCCCGCCCACAGGGTCGCCAGGTAGCGCAGTCGAGCCGCTTGCCTTCTGGTCATTACGTGGAGCCGTTCGTCGATGGGCTGATTAAGGGGATCGGCACCGTGCCCACCCCGTTCCCAACCGTGCCTCTAGTACCTCTATCGCTCAGCGCAGGGACGACGCGAGCCTGCGGCACGGGGAGCCATCGCCTGACGAAAACCTGCCTATCTTACGACACGTTCCGGCGACATTCGACCGTCTTTGGCAGCGCAGCGCCCCGGCCGAAATCGTCCAAAGCGGTGGCTCGGGCCGTGCGCGATACCCGGTCGGCGAGTTGCCTCGACCGTCGTCATGCGCCCCGCTCCAATCTGGCGTCACCGGAGCGGCGAGTCGATTGGACGTTGGTATCGCCGGGCGGGTGCCTCAGGGGCGCACGCCCCGCGACGACACCATCGTCCAATTGCCCATGGTCCGGATCGGATCCATCTGAACCCCAGGCTCCCCATTCGATCGACAAGCGGCGGGTGCGCCGCATTCAGCGCGAGGTGTCCCTTGGCCACGACCCCCAGTCGACCGTACCGGCAAACCATTGCGCTCGCCGGCATTCTCATCGCATTCCTGGCTGCCGCCGCGATCTACAGCGTTCACGTCTGGGACGAGCTCGGCGACACGCCGATGAGCACGAGCGGCTATGTTGCCCTGGTGATCGGAGTGCTCGCCGCGACCGCCGTCGGCACCGGCCTGATGGGGCTGGTGTTCTACAGCAGCCGTCATGGGATCGATGACGAGGCCGGTGTCGGCACCGCGAGCACCCCGCCGTCACACGATCTATAGACCGAGCTCGCTCAAGGACGGGTGATCGTCCGACCGCCGGCCGAGCGGCCACCGGTAGCGACGCTCCGTTTCAACGATCGGCAGGTCGTTGATGCTGGCGATGCGCACGCGCATCAGCCCCGCCGCGTCGAACTCCCAGTTCTCGTTGCCGTAGCTGCGGAACCACTGGCCGCTGTCGTCGTGCCATTCATAGGCGAACCTTACGGCGATGCGGTTGTCGCGGAACGCCCAGAGCTCCTTGATCAGCCGATAGTCGAGCTCGCGGTGCCATTTGCGCGTCAGGAACGCCTCGATCTCGACCCTGCCCTGGACGAACTCCGCGCGATTGCGCCAGCGACTGTCGGGCGTGTAGGCGAGCGCCACGCGCGCGGGGTCCCTGGTGTTCCACGCGTCCTCGGCCATGCGCACCTTCTGCGCGGCCGTCTCCGCCGTGAAGGGCGGCAGCGGCGGTCGGCTCATGTCGGCCTCCGTTGGTCTCGGGTCCACCCTAGCGCCACAGATTGCTGCGCGCGAGATCGAGCAGCTCGTCGGAGCGGCCGCTCATCACCGCCTTGACCATGAAGAGCGTGAAGCCTTTGGCCATCTCCGCCGTGACGGAGGGCGGCATCGCGAGCTCGTAGCGGTTGACGACGGCGTCGACGAGCACCGGCCCCTTGTGATCCAACGCGGCGCGGATGCCGGCATCCACCTCACCGGGATCCTCGAGACGGATGCCCTTGATCCCGACGGCCTCCGCCATCGCCGCGAAGTTCGGATTCTTGAAGCTGGTGCCGAAGTCGAGGAACCCGGTCGATTTCTGCTCGAGCTCGATGAAGCCGAGCGCGCCGTTGTTGAGCACGACCACCTTGAGGGGCAGGTCGAGCTGGACCAGGCTCAGCAGGTCGCCCATCAGCATGGTGAACCCGCCATCGCCCGACAGCGAGATCACCTGCCGGCCGCGGAACGTGGCTTGGGCGCCGATCCCCTGCGCCATCGCATTCGCCATCGAGCCGTGCCAGAACGACCCGACCAGCCGCCGCTTGCCGTTCATCGCGAGATACCGCGCCGACCAGACCGTCGGCAGGCCGACGTCGCAGGTGAACACGGCATCGGCCGCGGCATTGTCGCTGAGCGCCTTGACGATCTGCTGCGGATGGATGAGCTTCCGGCCCGCGGTGCCGGTCGCCAGCGCATCGAGATCGCGGCGCACCGTCTTGTAGTGCGCGACCGCGCGATCGAGATGACGGGTCTCGGCCTTGTTTTCGAGCAGCGGCAGCAGCGCCGCCAACGTCGGACCGACGTCGCCGACGACGCCGACGTCGATCGGCACGCGCCGGCCGAGCTGCTCCGGCCGGATGTCGACCTGCGCGATCCGCGCGGTGCCTTGCGGGTAGAACTGCCGATAGGGAAAATCCGTCCCGAGCATCAGGAGGACGTCGCAGTCGTTCATCGCGTAGTAGCCGGAGGAGAAGCCGATCAGACCCGTCATGCCGACGCTGTAGGGATTGTCCCACTCCACGTGCTCCTTGCCCCTGAGCGCGTGGACCATCGGGCTCTTGACCTTCTGCCCGAACGCCAACAGCTGGTCGTGGGCGCCGGCGCAGCCGGAACCGCACAGGAGCGTGACGCGCTGGGCGTTGTTCAGCAGGTCGGCCAGCGCCTGAAGCTCGGCGCGCTTGGGCACGATGGTGGGCTCCGGCGGCACGAGCGACAGCGGGATCATCCCCGCCGGGGCGGGTTCCAGCGCCACGTCGCCCGGTATCACGACGACCGCCACGCCGCGCTTGCCGACGGCCTGGCGGATCGCGATGTCGAGGACCCGCGGCATCTGGCGCGCGCTCGACACCAGCTCGCAGTAGTGGCTGCACTCCTTGAACAGGCTCTCGGGATGCGTCTCCTGGAAATATCCCGAGCCGATCTCGCTCGACGGAATCTGCGCCGCGATCGCGAGCACCGGCACGCGCGAACGATGGCAATCGAACAGGCCGTTGATCAGGTGCAGGTTGCCGGGTCCGCAGCTGCCCGCGCAGACCGCGAGCGAGCCGGTGAGCTGCGCGTCGGCGCCGGCCGCGAACGCCGCCACCTCCTCATGGCGCACGTGCAGCCATTCGATCTTGCCTTGCCGGCGGATCGCGTCGGTGATGCCGTTGAGGCTGTCCCCGACGATCCCGTAGATGCGCTTCACCCCGGCTGCCGCGAGCGCCTCGGCGAATTGATCGGCGACGGTCACCATGTGGGCCTCCTTCGGTTGGGGTCCGCGGCCGGGCTGACGCGCGCCCATACCGAACGTGCAACGCGCAAACTGGGGAGTCCGCCCTCTACCGTCCGGCACAGCGCCCCTGCATAGACATCGAACTTGGTTGGGCACGAGCCTATTGGACCTTGGTGTCGGTCATGGACGCATCGACACCAAAGTATCGCCGACACCAATGTCTCATGGAGCAACGGTTCGGCGGTGCCATCTGCAGGCACGAAGGGCGGCTCTTGCCGCTTGCCAACCAGGAGATCAGACGATGAAGCAGATCCTCATCGCAGCGGCGCTGACCTTGTCCCTCGGCACCGGCGTCGCGTTCGCGCAGTCGGGTCAGGGCGGCTATCTGGGCCTCAACCCCGGCAAGGACGCGCCGGTGGCTGCGACCACGAACGTGCAGACCAAGACGTCGGGCCAGGGCGGCTATCTGGGCGAGAACCCGGGCGCCGACGTCAAGACGGCTCCGGCGACCAATTGGGACGCCGCCAACACCACCCGCAAGTAAGCCCATCACGCCCGTTCGCGGTTCGCACCCAACGCGCGGACCGCGTCGGGGCGTGGCGTTCCGACCCTCTTTTCGGAGCACAAGCGCGATGCAAAGCTCTTCACGAACGGCATGCACCCTCGCGGCGGTCCTGATGCTGCTCGGATGCGAGCATCCGCTGCAGCAGGCTGCCTCCGACACGGCACCCGTCGCCGGGCCCGTCCAGACCGCCGCAGCAACCGCGCCGTCGCGGCGTCAGCTGGATTACAGCATCAATGCCTGGTGCACGACCCGGAAGGGTCTGCCCGAAACCGATGCGGTGTGCGACTGCGTGTCGAACCAGCTGCACATCCAGAGCCTGTCGGACGAGGGCGCCCGCGAGCTCGTCGGGGTGCTCTACTCCGTGGGACCCGGCTCCGATCCGCCGCTCGAACGGCTGCAGGGCGGCTATCGCGACCATCTCGATCGCGCCGCCGAGATCTGTGGCGCCAGGCTTCCCTGACCGCCGCCGCCGGCCGTTGCCAAACACGACGCGCGTCCCGCTCCCGGAGGAGCGGGACGCGATATTGCACGCGACATGCAGCGGGCAGAATGCCTGTCAGGCGTGCGCGTGGCGCGGATCGTCGTGCGCGTCCTCGTAGTCGAGGCCGAGCGGTCCGATCGCCGTCACCTGGCTGACGTACTCGCCCGACTTCGCCCAGTGGAAGTGCGCCGTGTTGCCGGGCAGCACGATGACGCTGCCGGGCGGATAGGCCTGCAGCTTGTCGGCATCGAACGTCTCGCCGAGGCCGATGTAGAACACGCCGGAGATGACCGTGTAGATCCGGTCCTCCGGATGCCGGTGCGGCATCAGCTTGACGCCGCCCGGCACCTTGACGCGGATGACGTACGGGCCGGGTGCCGAAGGCTGACCGACGACGACCGCCAGGCGCACCGACGGCGGGAATGCCGGGAACGGCCGCCAGTCGATGGTCTCCGGCAGGACCGTGCGGAAGTCGTCTTGGCCGGGCTGATGGGGTCGATCCATGGCGTCTCTCCTGGTCGCGCGGCAGTGGTCGATGCGGGGATGGATCAAGCGTTGCGGCGGACTCACACGGGCTGCTTCAGCGCGGCCGCCGCGACC
This sequence comes from Candidatus Sulfotelmatobacter sp., assembly GCA_035507915.1. Taxonomy (GTDB): domain Bacteria; phylum Pseudomonadota; class Alphaproteobacteria; order Elsterales; family Elsteraceae; genus JACQAI01. The sequence continues at coordinate 29,044 of DATJNS010000499.1, read as the reverse complement.
GGCAGCTTGCGCAGGCGCTTGCCGGTCGCCGCGAAGATCGCGTTGGTGACGGCCGGAACGATCAACGAGGTTCCGGGCTCGCCCATGCCGCCAGGCGGCTCGCGGCTCGGCACGATATGGACCTCGATGGCCGGCGCCTCGTCGATGCGCAATGCCTGGTAGCTGTCGAAGTTCGCCTGCTCGACGCGGCCGTTCTTCAGCGTGATCTCTCCGTAGAGCGCCGCCGTGATGCCGAAGATGATGGCACCCTCGATCTGCGCGCGGATCGTGTCCGGGTTGACCGCCATGCCGCAGTCGACGGCGCAGACGACGCGGCGCACACGTACCGCGCCCTTGCTCGAGACTTCGACCTCGGCGACCTGCGCCATGTAGCTGCCGAACACGTTCTGCAGCGCGACGCCGCGGCCGGCGCCCGACGGCAGCGTGTGGCCCCAACCGGCCTTTTCCGCGACGAGATCGAGGACGGCCTTGGCGCGCGGGCTCTCGTCGAGCAGCGCGCGTCGATAGGCGACCGGATCCTGCTTCGCCGCGGCCGCGAGCTCGTCGACGAAGCTCTCGGTCACGAAGACGTTGTGCGACGGCCCGACGCTGCGCCAGAACGCCGTCGGAATCCCCGGCGGCTCGACCCGCGCGAACTCGACGCGCAGGTTCGGGAAGCCGTAGGCCAGGCCGATGGCGCCGTCGGTGCTGTCGGGATCGAGACCCTTGTTGAACGCCTGCGGCAGGAAGCGCGCGATGATCGACGAGCCGGCGAAGCGATGGTTCCAGGCGACCGGCCTACCCTTGTCGTCGAGCCCGGCGGAGATCCGGTCGAAGAACAGCGGTCGATACATGTCGTGCTGGATGTCCTCCTCGCGCGTCCACACGACCTTCACGGGGCCATCGACCTGCTGGGCGATCTGGACGGCGCGGATCACGTAGTCGACCTCCAGCCGCCGGCCGAAACCGCCGCCGAGCAGATGGTTGTGGACGACAACCTTGTCGAGCGGCAGGCCCGTGGTCTTGGCGGCGGCCGCCTGAGCGCGCGCGAGCACCTGGCTGCCGACCCAGATCTCGCAGCCGTCCCGGCGGACATGGACGGTGCAATTCACCGGCTCCATGGTGGCGTGGGCGAGGAACGGGACCTGGTAGGTCGCCTCCACCTTGGTGGCGGCGCCGGCCATGGCGCCGTCGCAATCGCCGATGTTCTGCGCCACCGGCCCCGGTTGGAGCGTCGCCTGCTCGAGCTCGGCGACGATCGCGGCGGTGTCGAGCGCGGCGTGCGGACCGTCGTCCCATTCGACCACCAGGGCCGCCAGCCCCTTCTTGGCGGCGCCCATGTGGTCGGCGACGACGGCGACGGCATCGTCGAGCCGAACGATCTGACGCACGCCCTTCACGGCCCTGGCGGCGGTGTCGTCGACCCGCTTCACGCGCCCGCCGAACACGGGCGACTGCGCCAATGTTGCGATCTTCACGCCGGGCGGCCGGGCGTCGATGCCGAACACCGCCGTGCCGTTGACCTTCGCCGGCGCGTCGAGCCGCTTGGCCGGCGTGCCGATCAGCCTGAAGGCGGCGGGCTGCTTGAGCGCCACCTCCTTGGGCACCGGCAGGCGCGCCGCCTCGGCGGCCAGCACGGCATAGTCGAGGCGCTTGCCGGTCGCCGCGTGGATCACCGCGCCGCGCTCGGCGCGGCACGATGACGGATCGACGTGCCAACGCTTGGCCGCGGCGGCAACCAGGAGGGTCCGCGCGGTCGCGCCGGCTTCGCGCAGCGGTTGCCACACCGCGCGGATGGTCGTCGAGCCGCCGGTGATCTGCTCGCCGGCGATCAGCGGATTGCCGTAGCGCTTCGGGTCGGGCGGCGCGTGCTCGAGCGTCACCTGATCGAGCCCGACCTCGAGCTCCTCCGCCAGCAGCATCGGGACGGACGTATAGGTGCCCTGCCCCATCTCGACATAGGGCATGGTCAGCACGATCCGCCCGTCGCCCCCGATGCGGATGAACGCGTTCGGCGCGAAGCCGCCGGCCTCGGCGCCCGCGGCGCGCCGGCTCGGCAGGTACCAGCCGAGCAGCAAGCCGCCGCCCGCGGCGGCGCCGGCCTGGATGAACCGGCGCCGGGACAACGCCGGGTCGATCGCGGCGAGGTGCCGGGACACCGAGCGGTCGCGCATCGTCAGCCCTCCTTCCCGGTGGTTTGCGCCGCCAGCTTGATGGCGTCGCGGATGCGCACGTAGGTGCCGCAGCGGCAGATGTTGCCCGACATGGCGTCATCGATGTCCGCATCGCTCGGGTGCGGATTGCTCGCCAGCAGCGCGGCGGCGGACATGATCTGACCCGACTGGCAGTAGCCGCATTGCACGACCTCGCGGTCGAGCCACGCTTTCTGGATCTTGGCGCCCGCCGGCGTCGCCCCGATCGCCTCGATCGTGGTGATATCCGCGCCGCCGACGCTGTCGATCTGCGTGATGCAGGAGCGCGTCGCGACGCCGTCGACATGCACGGTGCAGGCGCCGCAGAGCGCCATGCCGCAGCCGAACTTGGTGCCCGTCATGCCGAGCACGTCGCGCAGCACCCAGAGGAGCGGCGTGTCGGCGTCGACGTCGACCGTGTGAACCCGTCCGTTGACCTTGACGCTGAACGCCATGGCTACCCTCTCCCTGCGAGCACACCCCCCTCGCCCACATGGCACCGATGGGATCGCCGCTCCATTAGACGATGGTATCGCTCGGCCTCGGGAGACGCGGTTGGGCGACGAGGCAACTCGTCACAGATCGAGCGTGACGGCGGACTTCGGCGTCGTGCAACAGATGAGAAGACGTCCGTCGGCGGGCGCGTCGAGCGGCTCCGGCGCGTAGTCGACCCGACCGTCGATCAGTCCGCTCTCGCAGTTGTGGCACACCCCCGTTCGGCACGCCCATCTGACCGGGATGGCACACGCCTCGGCGAGCTCGAGGAGACTGGCGAAACGCTCGTCCCAACGGACACTGAGGCCGCTGCGGGCAAAGGCCACCAGCGGCCCCGTACCCGGCGCGCCGTCGGGCTGGTGCGGGGTCCGATCGCCGGCGGTCGCGATGCCCGGCGTCCGCGCCGGCGCCGGGCCGAAGGGTTCGGTGTGGATGCACGACCTTTCGATACCCCAGGCCTTCAGGCCCGCCTGCATGTCTTCGAGGAATTGGGCCGGGCCGCAGAGATAGAAATCGCCGTCGCGCGGGACACCCATCTCCTGGAGCCGCGGCACCGAGAGGCGGCCTTCCGCGTCGAAATCGACGCCGCGTCGGTCATCGGCACCGGGACGGCTATAGATGGTCCAATGATGGCCGCGCGGGATGCGCCGAACCAAGTCGCGCGTCACCCCGGCAAAGGAATGATGCGCCCTGTCGCGCGCGGAATGGAGCCACCAGACCTCGCGCCGTGTCGCGGCATCCGGCGCCGCTGCCGCACGCAGCATGGCGAGCACCGGCGTGATGCCGACCCCCGCGCTCAACAGGACGAGCGGCGTGTCGCGCGCGTTGAGCGTGAACGCACCGCGCGGCGCGCTGATCTCCAGGCTGCCGCCGGCCCTGACCTGTGCGTGGAGCAGGCTGCTGAGCGCCCCACCTTCGTTCTTGACGGCGATTTGGTAGGTCGCGCCGGCCGGCGGCCCACAGAGGGAATAGTTCCGCGCGATCGGCGGCCCGTCCGGATCGGGCCGGAGCCGGACGACGATGTGCTGGCCGGGAAGCGACGGCGGCAGCGCCGTGCCGTCGGCCGCGCCGAGCTCGAAGGTTCGGACGTCCGCGCTCTCCTGGCTCGACGCCAAGACGCTCACGGTCCGGAACCCGGGCCACGCGAGAGGTTCGGGCAGCACCGACGTCAACCCGACATTGCCGCCGACGACGCCGTGCTCGGCAGCTTCGAGGAGCGAGCGCATCGAGCGTTGCCAGCCGGGACTGAGGGCCGGGATCCGCGTCGCGCGCCGGAGCGCCTCGATCGGATGCTCGGGCGAGTAGAGCAGCGCATCGATCTCGGCGACGGTCATGCGCTCCGGCCCGTCGGCGATCTTCTCGATGACGTCGCCCGCGCCGACCTCGCCTTCCTCGATCACCCGCAAATAGAATCCCGGGCGCCGGTGGGACACGAGCAGCGCCGGCATGTCGGGCCGATCCAGCCGGAGGCCGACCCGGTAGCACGTGACGCGGGGCTGCGTGACCTCGAAGACCGCGCCGCCGATGCGAAACCGATCGCCGATGCAGACCTCGTCGTCGGGCAGCCCGTCGACCGTCAAATTCTCGCCGAAGCAACCGTATGTGAGGTCGTCGCGTCGCAGGTGAGCCGCCCAGTGGCGGTAGGAGTCGATCTGATAGACCATGACCGCGCGTTGCTCGCCGCCATGGCCGTTCAGATCGCCTTGGCCGTCACCGACCAGATTGAGGCGACGGGCGAACACGCGCCCCTGGACCGGCTGTTTCCATATCCCGGTACGGACGGTCTTGCCGCGCCACGCGACGTCGCGCGGCATCCCGACATTGACCGAGAGGACGACGCCCATCAGTAGACGCGTTCTTTCGGCGGGATCGAGGCGACCTCGTTCGACAGCGGCTGCAGGTGGACCGGCCGGTAGTCGAGCCGGACCTTGCCGTCGTCGTCGAGCCACGACAGCGTGTGCTTGAGCCAGTTCTGGTCGTCGCGCTTCGGGAAATCCTCGCGCGCGTGCGCGCCGCGGCTCTCTGTCCGGCCGATCGCGGCGTGCAGGCTGACCGTCGCCTGGGCCAGCATGTTGTCGAGCTCGAGCGCCTCGGCGAGGTCGGAATTGAACGTCATCGAGCGATCGCCGATCTCGAGGTCGGACCGCATCGTCGCGACCACGCCGTCGAGCGTCGTCCGCCCCGCCTCCAGCAAGGGCCCGTCGCGGAACACCGCGCAATGGCGCTGCATGGTCCGCTGCATCGCCAGGCGAACCTCGCCGACCGATGTCGCGCCCTTGGACCAGCGGATCCGATCGAAGCGCGCGATCGTCCGCTCGCTGGCCGCCTTGGGGATCGGCGGGAGACTCTCGCCCGATCGGACCGTCTCGGCGGCGCGGTGCGCGGCCGCGCGACCGAACACGACGATATCGAGCAGCGAGTTGGAGCCGAGCCGGTTCGCGCCGTGGACCGAGACGCAGGCGGCCTCGCCGATCGCCATGAGGCCCGGCACGACCGCCTCGGCGTCGCCGTTGCGTCGTGTGCGCACCTCGCCGTGGAGCGTGCTCGGCACGCCACCCATATTGTAGTGCACGGTCGGGATCACCGGGATCGGATCGCGCGTCACGTCGACGCCGGCGAAGACCTTCGCCGTCTCGCTGATGCCCGGCAGCCGGGAATGCAGCAGCTCTGCGCCCAGATGCTCCAGATGCAGCAGGATGTGGTCCTTCTGCGGCCCGCATCCCCTGCCCTCGTTGATCTCGATCGTCATCGAGCGGCAGACGACGTCCCGCCCGGCCAGGTCCTTGGCGGTTGGCGCGTAGCGCTCCATGAAGCGCTCGCCGCCCGCGTTGGTGAGAAAGCCGCCCTCGCCGCGCGCGCCTTCGGTGATCAGGCAGCCGGCGCCGTAGATGCCGGTCGGGTGGAACTGCGTGAATTCCATGTCCTCGAGCGGCAGGCCGGCACGCAGCGTCATGGCATTGCCGTCGCCCGTGCAGGTGTGGGCGGCCGTGCAGGAGAAATAGACCCGGCCGTAGCCGCCGGTCGCCAGGACGGTGCGATGCGCGCGGAAGCGGTGCAGCGTGCCGTCCTCCAGATTCCACGCGAGCATGCCGCGGCAGGCGCCGTCCTCGTCCATCAGCAGGTCGAGCGCCACGTACTCGACGAAGAACTCGGTGCGATGCTCGAGGCACTGCTGGTAGAGGGTGTGGAGGATGGCGTGGCCGGTGCGGTCGGCGGCGGCGCACGTGCGCTGCGCCATCTTCTTGCCGTACTCGATGGTCTGACCGCCGAACGGACGCTGGTAGATCTTGCCGTCGTCCAGGCGCGAGAACGGCACGCCGAAATGCTCCAGCTCGAGCACGGCGGGGGCGGCCTCGCGGCACATGTACTCGATGGCGTCCTGGTCGCCGAGCCAGTCGGAGCCCTTGACCGTGTCGTACATGTGGAAGCGCCAGTTGTCGCCGTCGCCCATGTTGCCGAGCGAAGCCGCCATGCCGCCTTGCGCCGCCACGGTATGGCTGCGCGTCGGGAACACCTTGGTGACGCAGGCGGTTTTCAGACCGGACGAGGCCATGCCGAGCGCGGCGCGCAGCCCGGCGCCGCCGGCACCGACGATCACCACGTCGTAGCCGTGGTCGACGATCTCGTAGGCTGGCGTCACCGCATCCGTTCCCTCTCGTCAGTGGCCCGCGCTCTGGCCGCCGTCGACGTGAAGTATCTCGCCGGTCACGAACCCGGCGGACTCGAGGTAGAGGATCGCCTCGACGATATCCGACGTCTCGCCCATGCGGCCGATCGGATGAAGGTCGTCGAGCTGTGCATGCGTCTCCGGCGGATGCATCGGCGTCTTGATGACGCCCGGCGCGACCGCATTCACCCGGATGCCGCGCCTGGCGTACTCGATCGCGAGCGACTTGGTCGCGGCGTTGAGCCCGCCCTTGGTCAGCGACGCGAGGACCGACGGCACATGGGTATTCGCGTGGTCGACCAGGCTCGTCGTGATCTGGACGACATGACCGCTGCCGTGTTTCGCCATCTCGGCGATCGCGCGTTGGGTGATGTGGAAGAACCCCGTGAGGTTGATGCCGACGATGGCGGCATAGTCGGCCGCCGTATAGGCGGTGAACGGCTTGCCGATGAAGATGCCGGCATTGTTGACCAGCGTATCGATGCGTCCGAAGCGATCGACACCGCCGCCGATCACGCGTGCGGCCGTCTCCGGGTCGGTGATGTCGCCGGGCACGGCCAGGACGAGGGGATCGTCGAACCGCTTGATGGAGCGCGCGGTCGCGACGACCCGGTAGTCGCGCTGGCGAAACGCCGTCACGAGCGCGGCGCCGATGCCTTGCGACGCGCCGGTGATGACGGCGACCTTCTGCTGCGCGCTCACGGCAACCTCCGGCACGGAACGCCGCGATGGGCGGTCGGGAAGACGCCGGCGGGCCGCTCGACGTCGACGCTGGACTCGGGTCCCTCATGCGGCATGGCTGTACCCCTCGGTTTGCCCCCTCGGGCGGGACGTCTCGTCGAATGACGCGACGGTCAAGAGAGACGTAAGGCGAGCGCGGGCAGCGGTCGATTAGACGGAGGTATCGTGGGTGGCTTTCCTGCCGTTCAGGCGGCGACGCAGATCTCGCCGGTCGCCAGCCCGCTGCCGGCCAGCGCACGCTTTTTCATGGCATTCTGAAGCTTCTGGAAGGCACGGGTCTCGATCTGGCGTACCCGTTCGCGGCTGATGTTGTAGTGCCGCCCCAGATCGCTCAGCGGCGCCGGCACGTCGCGCAGCCGACGCGCGATCAGGATCTGGCGCTCGCGCTCGTTGAGGCCGTGCATCGCGTCGGACAGCAGCTTGCGCCGGATGCCGAGCTCCTCGCGGTCGGCGAACTGGGTCTCCTGATCCTCGACATCGTCGGCCAGCGAGTCCTGCCATTCGCCCTCGCCGTCGGCGCGCACCGGCGCGTTCAGGCTGTGGTCCGGGCCCGCCAACCGTCGGTTGACGCTGACGACGTCCGCCTCGGGAACGTCGAGCTCGGCGGCGATCTTGCGAACGGTCTCCGGCGGGAGGTCGCCCTCCTCGAGGGCTTTCAGCTGGCCCTTGAGCCGGCGCAAGTTGAAGAACAGCTTCTTGCGCCCCTGGGTGGTGCCGATCTTCACCAGGCTCCAGTTGTGCAGGATGTATTCCTGGACCGCGGAGCGGATCCACCAGATGGCGTAGGTCGCGAGGCGAAAACCGCGCGACGGATCGAAGCGCTCGACCGCGCGCATCATGCCGATGTTGCCCTCGGCGATCAGCTCGCCGAGCGGCAGCCCGTAGCCCAGGAAATCCTTCGCGACCCGGGCGACCAGGCGCAGGTGGCTGGTCACGAGCTGGTGCGCGGCATCGACGTCCCCGGACACGCGCCAACGCCGAGCCAGCGCCACCTCGTCGTCGGCCGTCAGCATGGGGAATTTGCGGATCGTCTGAAGGTACCGGGTGAGGTTCCCTTCTGCGCCGATGATCAGCGTCGGCATGGCCGTCATCTCTCCCTCCTCCGTCGAATTGCGCCCTGCCGGGTCAGGCGGATGGCTCGAACGGCAACCAGACCTGGACCCGAAAACTGCGGCCGTCGCGGTCGACGCGCGCGAGCCACCGACCGTTCCGCCAGCCCTCCAAGCCGCAGGCGAAGCCCCGCGACGCCAGATATCCCCACGCCGCGTCGCGCGTCCCATAGCGGCGATTGATCATGGCTGGGCAGGTCATGAACCCCTCCTCGGCAGCATCCAGGCTGCAAGGAGATAATTCGACGAACCGCGACCTACTTCGATTGGACGATGGTATCGCCGATACCTAGGCATCAGCGAGGGCGCGCCGACCACGGCGCCCCCGCCGGATCGTCCGAAAGGCGGCCGAACGTCACGCCGCGTCGGCGCTGGCCTCGGGCAAGGTGAACTGAAACACGGCGCCGTCGTCCAGGCCCGTGGTTGCCCACAGTCTTCCGCCGTGCGCCTCGATGATGGCGCGGCAGATCGACAGCCCCATCCCCAGGCCGTCGGGCTTCGTGCTGTAGAAGGCGTCGAAGATCCGCTCGAGATCGGTGTGACCGACTCCCTTGCCGGAATCCCGCACGGCGACGACGACGCCGCCCACCCCGGTTCGGGCGGTCCTGATGTGCAACTCCCGGGTTCCCGGGTCGCACGCGCTCATCGCCTCGATGGCATTGACGATCAGATTGAGCATCACCTGCTGGAGCTGGACGCGGTCGGCCGGGATCGGCGGCAGGTCGTCGGCAAACTCGGTCTCGACCGCCACGCCGCTCTTCATGATCTCGCTGCGGGTCAGGCTGATGACCTCGTGGATCGCCTCATTGACGTCGACCTCGTCGTCCTTGCGCGGCGGCGCCTTCTTGATCAACGCGCGCAGCCGCCCGACCACGTCGCTGGCGCGCTTGGCATCCCTGACGATCCGGCCGAGTGCCTGCCGCACCTCGCCCGGGTCCGGCGTCGGCGCCGCCAACCACCGCAACGCGACGTCGGCGTTGGTGATCACGCCCGTGAGCGGCTGGTTGACCTCATGCGCAATCGAGGCCGACAGCTGACCCATCACCGCGATGCGGTTGGCATGCGCCAGCGCCAGCTGAATCTCGTGATATCGGCGCTCGCTCTCGCGTGCGGCTTCCTCGGCGCGTCGACGCTCGGTCAGGTCGACGACGAAGGCCACGCCCTCGTCCCTCGCCCCGTCGAACACCGCGGCACCCAGCAAGACGGGAACCCGCGTGCCATCCTTCCGGAAAAACTCCTTCTCGTACGGTTCGGCGATGCCGGTCGCCGTGACATCGGCCACGCGTTGCTCGTCGACCGCCTGCCACTCGGCGGGCGTGAGGTCTCGCCAGCGCATGCGGCCCGCGACGAGATCGTCGCGATCGAAGCCCGTGATCCGCAGGAAGGCGTCGTTGGCGTCGATGATCGCCCCGCCGAGGTTGAAGATGAAGATCCCGATGATGTTGGAATCCACCAGCCGACGCACCCGCGCCTCGCGCTCCTGAAGGTCGCCGTAGAGGCGCGTGTTCTCGAGCGAGATCGCCGCCTGCGAGGCCAGGAGCTCGAGGAGATTGATGCGCTCCGGCGTGAAGACGTGCGACGCCAGGGCGTTCTCGAGATAGAGCAATCCGCTGAGCGCGCCCTGGCGAACCAGCGGCACGCACAGGATCGACCGGGGACGCCGCACGCTCAGGTAGGCGTCCTCCGAGAACAGATTGGGCTTGGCGGCGTCGTCAAGGATCACGCTGTTCTGGGTCCGGACGACATAGCGGATCACGGTCTCGGGAACGGCGGCGCCGTCGATCGCGCCGTGGCGCAGGACGACACCCTTGCCGTTCGCGCGGGCCTCGGCCTCGATCCGATAGTCGTTCTCGTGCGGCAGGATGAGGAGACCGCGTTCCGCGCCGGCATTCTGGAGCGCGATCGTCATCAGGCGCTCGATCAGCTTCGGCAGAACGATCTCGCCGGACAGCGCCTGGGAGGCCTTGACGACGGTCGCGAGGTCGAGCTGTCGAACCGACGAGCCCATGGGCTCGGTCGAGCGGCGCGACTCGAGCGCCGCCAGGTGGGGATAGAGGACATCGAGCTGCCTGACCTTGCCGGCGGCGCCCCACGCCGCGAAGCAGTCGCGCGCGTTGCGCAGATAGGCGCGGCCGGCGGCCTCGAGCTCGAGCTCGAGGCAGAAGCGCCCGGCGAGCTCGCTCGCGATGCCCTCGTTCTGCACGAACCCGTTCTCGCGGGCCGAACGGATCGCGACTTCGTAGAGCTTCATCGCCTCGAGGTCGCGTCCGTCGAGGCGGGCGATCTCGGCCGACACGAGCGCATGCCGGTTCAGGTAGTTCTCCGGACAGCTGTCGGCCCACAGCGCGAGCTTGCCCAGGATTTCGTCCAGGTGGCGCCTGAAGTCCTGCTGCTGCGCCGCCGGCGCGTCGCGATAGAGCGCCGTGATCGCGAGCGCATGATAGAAGTGATAGGTCGCCTCGATGGGCATCGCCATCGCCGCGCCGAGGACCGGTTCCGCGCGCGCCGTCGCCGCCAGCGCCTCGTCCGGCCGGCCGTAGAGGACCGCGAGCATCTGCTTCATGATGTGGAAGAAGACGACGCCGCACCCGAACGCCGCCTTGACGACCGCGTTGAAGCACGCCGTCTCGTCGAACGTGTCGTCGCCGAAGCTCAGGGGATCCGGGGTCTTGCCCTGCAGGCAGGCCACGAACCGTTGCTCGAGCCGGATCGTCTCGAAGACGGCGTCGTTGTGGCTCTGCTGCGCAAACGCCGCGTATTTCGCCGAGAGCGCGAGAACCTCCTCGAGAGGATCGCCCTTCTCGATCACCTGCCACACGGTCTCGAAGGCGAGGAAGCCCGCATAGACGAGATCACCGACCTCCAGACAGGCGGTGAAGGCCGCCTCGAGGATCGGCATGCCGGTGGCGAACGGGCGACGCCAAAAGTTGATGTGGTCGCCGTGCAGGTGCAGCAGCGTGCCCTTGAGGCGCACGTTGTTGAACCGGTCGTTCAGCCGCAGCGCCATTTCCGAGAACTCGAACGCCGAACCGATATCGCCGGTCACGGAAAGCAGCATCAGGGCATAGACCGCGTATGCGTAGCTCGACTGGTCGGTGTTGCCGTACTGAATCGAGCGGCTGACCGCCTCGATCGTCACGAGAGGAAACAGCGGCGGCCGTGCGATATACGCGCAGGGCGTGGCATCGACCAGCAGGTCGATCACCGCTCGGGCAACCGGGTCCGCGGCGACCGGCGCGTCGAGCAGGTCGCCGATCGCGCGGCCCCCCAGAGCGCCCGAGGCATCCCGGAGGCGCATTCCGATGGCCGACTTGATGTCGTCGTCGGAGTCGGGGAACGTGACGCCGAATTGGCGCAACGCCGAGAGCGCGACCGCCAGGCCCTCGTCGTACTTGCCGGCGACCTGGTACAGCCGGATGCGCAGGCTGTGCACCTTGGTCCTGTCGATGTCGGTCCGCGCCTGCTCCAGGAGAGTGTCGACGAGGCCGTCCGCGATCGTGAAGTTGCCGACCAGGTACTCGCATTCGGTCAGGAGCAGATAGAGCTCGAACGTCTCCTCGTAGCGGCGTTCCCAGGCGTCGGCCGTGAGCAACGCGGTGGCCTGCGCCAGATAGGTGCGGGCCGATGCATAGGCCGTCGAGCTCTTGGCGCGTCGGCCGGCCAAGAGGTGCAGGGCGGCGGCCCGCGCGCGCTCCGCCGGATCGGTGAGCAGCTCGGCGCCGCGGGCGAGATGGTTGACGATGTCGAAGATCGCGTCCTCGATCTCCTCCGCACGCGTCTTCGCCGCCAGCATCTGGCCGATGCGAAGATGCGTCGAGGCCCGATCGCCCTGGGGGATCAGCGCATAAGCCGCCTCCTGGACGCGATCGTGGAGAAACCGGTAGCCGCCGTCCGCCCGGAACACCAAGCCGGCCAGGACGGCCTCCCATAGATCCTCGTCGATCGCGGTTTCGGGCGCGTCATGAACCAACGCCATCGTCGCCAGCGACGCCATGTTGCCGAGGCAGGCGAGCTGCCCCAGCGCGCGTTGCGTGCGGTCCGGGAGGCGCGTCAGCTTCCCGGTCATCAGGTCGGCGACGTTCTCGGTGAACCCCTTGGCGCGGATGCGCGAGACGTCCCACGCCCATGCCGATCGATCGTGATCGAAGCGCAGCAGATCCTCGTCGGAGAGCGCGGTGAAGAATTGGATCGCGAAGAACGGGTTTCCCTCGCTCTTGTCGTGGACGAGCTGCGCGAGCGGGCGTGCCGTCGCGCGATCACAGTGCAAGGAGTCGGCGATCAGCTGCTCGACGCTCTCGGACGCAAGCGGCGTCAGGATCGTCTCGTGCACGCGACCGCCGGCGCCGCGGATGGTCGTCAGAATGCGTCGCAGCGGGTGGGACGGACCGACCTCGTTGTCCCTGTACGCGCCGACGAGCAGCAGATATCTGACCTCCGGGTGCGTCGCGAGATGCTCGAGCAGCTCGAGAGTCGCGGTGTCCAGCCACTGCAGGTCGTCGAGGAAGAGCGCCAACGGGTGATCGGGCCGCGCGAAGACGCCGAGGAACCGGCGGAACACCCGTTGGAAGCGGTTCTGCCCCTCGCGCGGCGGCAGCTCGGCGACCGCGGGTTGCTCGCCGATGACGAGCGCCAGCTCCGGAATCAGATTGACCATCAGGCCGCCGTTCGGCCCGAGCGCATCGAGCAACGCCTGTCGCCAGCGCGCCACCTCGGGTTCGCTCTTGCCGAGCAGCTGACGAACCAGCGACTGGAACGCCTGCGCCAACGTCGCGTAGGGAATGTCGCGCTTGTATTGATCGAACTTGCCGCTGGCGAACAGCCCGCGCGAGGGCACCAGCGCCTTGTGCAGTTCGCTCACCACCGACGATTTTCCGATGCCGGCATAGCCCGAGATCAGCACGAGCTCGGTCTGGCCGTCGGCGACGACCCGCTTGAATGCCGCCAGGAGGCTCTCGATCTCGGCCTCGCGGCCATAGAGCTTTTCCGGGATCAGCAACCGATCGGAGGCGTCGCGCGCGCCCAGGGGGAACGGCTCGATCCGACGGCCCGCCTGCCATTGCGCGGCGCAGGTGCGCAGGTCCGCCTCGACGCCGGAAGCGGTCTGGTAACGATCCTCGGCGTTCTTGGCGAGCAGCTTCAGGATGATGGCCAGAACGGGATGCGGGATCGCCGCCATCCGCTCGGCCGGCATCACGGGCTGGCGCGCGATGTGGCAATGCACCCATTCCATGGGCTCCGCGGCGGCGAACGGCAGGCTTCCCGTCAGCATCTCGTAGAGCGTGACGCCGAGCGAATAGAGATCGCTGCGCGAGTCGATCGAGCGGTTCATGCGGCCGGTCTGCTCGGGCGCCATGTAGGCCAGCGTTCCGGCGATGAACTCGGGCGGCTCGGGCGACTGGCGCTCGCGCGGCAGCAGCGACGCGATACCGAAGCCGGTCAGCCAAACCCGGCCGGTCGCGCCGTCGACCAGGACGTTGGCCGGGTTGATGTCCTTGTGGATCAGGCCGCGCTCGTGCAGGTGGCGCAGCGCGCCCGCCATGGCGATCGCGATACGCAGGAACTGCCCGAGCTCCATCGGCGATCCCAGCAGCCGATCGAGCGGCTCGCCGCCGGGATCGTCGAGCAGCAGCACGGTGCGTCCGCGCTCGCGCACGAGCTCGCGCGGCCGCACCGCCCATGCGCTGTCGAGGTAGTCCTTGAGCCCGAATTCGTGGGTCAGGCGGTTGATGCTGCCGGACGTCGGATGCTCCGCCGCCGCGAGCACGGCCATGACGGCACCGCGATCGTCAGCGGTGTCGTCACGGCGCATTCGATAGAGAACGCAGTCGCCGTGCTTCCGCAGCACCTGGGAACGGCTCAGCTCGCCAGCGGCACCGAACCAAGAAGATGCGGTCATCGATCCCCGTCTCGCGACGTCCCGTAGCGCGGTCTTTGCTGGTCGATCCGTACCGCCGGGCAAAGCACAGGCACCTCCCATTTGAGGTGTTCTAGCCGGGCCGCCGAACTGAGTCTTGAAGTACGATCTAAAGAATTCTAAACCGCTTGCAGCCTCTCAAACACCCGACGCCGATAGAGCATTCGAGCTACGCCATCCGGCTCTCGGATGCTCATGGCAGGAATACCGTCCCACGCGTCCCGCTCGTTGGGCCGCGGACTCACTGCGACGGGGCTTCCAGCGCCGCACGAATGCAGCCCAGTAGAGCCTCCTCGTCGAAGGGTTTGGTCAGATAGCCGAACACGCCATTCGCCAGGGCGCGGGCGCGGACGTCCTCGTTCGGATAGGCCGTGATCAGGATGGTGGGAATCCCGTGACCCGACGCCAGCAGACGATCGTGGAGCTCGATCCCGGTCATGCGCGGCATGTGGATATCGGCGACCACGCACGCGATCTCGTCGAGGCGCGGAAACGCGAGGAAGTCGAGCGCCGATGAAAAAGCCTCGACCTCGAATCCCATCAGCTTCAACAGACCGGTGGTCGCCTCGCGGACGGACACATCATCGTCAATGACCGAGATGAGCGGCTGGTCTTGCCCGGATCTTTTCGCCCGGGCCCGTTTCGTGACTACCACAGTTCTTTGATCCTTCTGCCCGCGGTCAGCGGGCGACTCGAAGCCTAGCCGCCATCTTGACCAAGTCGGCGAGGGAGCCAGCCCGCATCTTGCGCATCACCTTGCCGCGATGGGCCTTCACCGTGATCTCGCTGATGCCGAGCTCGCCGCCAACCTGCTTGTTCATCAGGCCCGTGACCACCAGCGCCATGACCTCTCGCTCACGCTGGCTCAATGACTCGTAACGCTCCCGAAGCGTTCGTAGCTCCGCCTCCTGACCAAGCGAGCCGGCGCTGCGCTCGATGGCGCCCCGGATCGCGCTCACCAGAACCTCGTCGCCGAACGGTTTCGTCAAGAATTCGACCGCCCCCGCCTTCATCGCCTGCACCGTCATCGGAACATCGCCGTGACCGGTGATGAAGATGATCGGCATGTCGACCCGGTCGGCGGCGATCAATCGCTGCAGCTCGAGACCGCTGAGGTCCGGAAGCCCGACGTCGAGCACGAGGCAGCTCGGGAGATTGACGCGCGGGTGCTCGAGAAATTGCTTTGCCGACGCGAATGTCTCGGGCCGCCAGCCGGCAAGACGGATCAGCGCCGCCAAGGCTTCCCGCACGGAGATGTCGTCGTCAACGACGAACACGATCGGCGTCACGTCCAGCATCGGCGCTGACCTCGCGGCAGGGGTGACCGCGCTCGCTATAATCATGCAGGCCTCCCAAAGTGCAAGAAGCCGACCCGTTGCCCGGACGGCTGCACCGACGGTTCCCCCGAGAACGATGCCGCGCACAGGGGATCCTGGCTGCGCCACGACACTGCGCCGTCCCTGCCGCAAGCGTCCATGATACTTAGGTATCGAGCCTCCCCGCGGCCGCGGACGGTCGCCGCGCCAGCCGCCGGCGGAGCCGCCCGCGTCCGGCACCGCGGCCGATGCGAAGGTATCGACGACACCATCGTCCAATAGAGCCGCGGGCGAACCGGGGGCATGTCTGCAGCACGCCCGGTCGATGCGAGCACACGGAGAGACCGGCGCGCCAAGCATCAGGCCACTGGCGTCGTCGCGACACGTGACGGCCCCGCGGAAAAGGAGCCCAGGGCATGAAATCGAACCGGTCCTCCGCAACCACGCACGACGGCGCGACGCCGCACGATCGATCCATCCCGGCGCTGAGCGCCGACGCCGAGAAGACGCTCGGATACCGGTGGCGCGACCGCCACGACATCGCGGCCGCCCATCGCCTGGCCGGGTGCCACCGACACCTCGTCGTCGATGCCGCCCGGCAATATCGCGACTGCGGCCTGTCCTGGGACGACCTGACCGCCGAAGGCCAGTTCGGCCTGATGCGCGCGGTATGCCACTTCGATCCCGATCACGGTATCCGCTTCGCGAGCTTCGCGGAGCGATGGGTTCGCGCCGCGATTCGCCAGGCGGCGCGTTCGGCCCGCCGTCCGCATCCCGTCATGGTCGGTCATCCGGCGCTGCGACGTTCGATCGATTACGCCCATGGGGGCCTCCATGGCTCCGCCTAGCGCGGACGCGATCACCGGCCGCGAAAGCCGCATCGACCCGAGCAGCCCCGTCGGCGCGTTGACGGAGTTCTATCGGGCCTTCAACGAGCGGGACCTCGATCTGATGGCGCGCAACTGGGATGCCTCGGACGAAGCCTCGATGGATAACCCGCTCGGCGAGATCCGCCGCGGCTGGGGCCAGATCCGGCCGGTCTACGAGCGGATCTTCGGCGGTCGCGCGACCGTCACGGTGGCGTTCCACGACTACACGATTCACCAGTTCGCCGACAGCTTTCTGGCGGTCGGCCGTGAACGCGGCGCGTTCGAGAACGGCGGCGTCGCGCTCGATCTGCGGATCCGCACCAGCCGAATCTTCCGACGGGTCGATGGCCGCTGGCGCCAGATCCATCACCACGGCTCGATCGACGATGCCGACCTGCTCGCGCGCTATCAGGCCGCGGTACGCTGAGGACGATGATCATGACCACGGAGTTCGGTGGCCGCCTTGTCGAGCATCTGCCGACGCTGCGCGTCTATGCGCGACGGCTGGCCGGCAACGCGGCGGATGGCGAGGACCTGCTGCACGACACGGTGCTGCGCGCGCTCACGCGTGAAGAGCGGTGGAGCCCGGCGTTCGGCTCGCTGCGCCAGTGGCTGACCACCTTGTGCTTCCACCAGTTCATCGACGGCGTGCGCCGCGCCAAGCGCGCGAAGGCCTACCATACCGCCGACGTGCCCGACACATCGGTCGAGGCCGCGCAGGACGGCATCGTCGCGCTGCGAGAGCTCGCCGAGCAGCTTCTGGTGCTGCCCGAGCAGCAACGCCAGATCATCGCGCTGGCCGCCACGGGCGAGACCTATGACGCGATCGGCAAGGCCATGAAGCTGCCGCGCGGGACCATCGCCTCGAGCCTGCATCGCGCGCGCAAAGAGTTGGCGTATGTGCGCGCGCAGCGACGGCGATCGGCTGACGCCGCCGGAGCGGACAATCCACCGAGCTTTCGCCCCTTCCGCCCGGTTCGTCGAACCGACCTTCCAGGCGATCCGTCCGGGCACGCCGAGCCCCGATGACGCGACCGACCGGCATGATGCGGCACTTGCGGCCATACCGGGCGCCCATGCTGGTCGTCGCATTGCTGTTCGCGCTGGCGGCGTGCAGCGCCGGCCCGATTCAGACCGAGAGTTTCGGCTACGGATCCCGCTATTACCAGCTCGGGCGCGATTGACCGGCCCTTCGGCGAACGAAGCCTGACCGCGCTGCCCTTCTCAGCGTGTCTGCGCGCGCCCCGACGTCACATCATCGAGGATCGACGCGCCGGGCGTCTTCTCGACGCCCGGCCGCGTGGCGATCACGCCGCGCTCGAGGGCCGCGCCGACCGGCGCATGTCGGCAAGCAGGGTCAGCAGGGCCTCGGCACCGGCGGTCGACGAGGCGGGATTCTGACCCGTGACGAGGCGTCCATCGGTGATCGCGAAGCTCTGCCAGTTCGCTGCCTTCTCGAAGATCCCACCCAGCCGCTTCAACTCGTCCTCCACCAGGAACGGCACGACGTGGGTGAGCTGGACCTCCTCCTCCTCGCTGTTGGCGAAGCCGGTGACCCGCTTGCCCTTCACGATCGGCGCGCCCTTGTACGTCACCCGATGCAGCACCGCCGGCGCGTGGCAGACGGCCGCGACGGGCTTGCCCGAATTGTAGAAGGACTCGATCAAGGCGATGGACTCGGGATTGTCGACCAGGTCCCACATCGGACCATGGCCGCCCGGATAGAAGATCGCGTCGAAGGTCTCCGACCGCATGTCCTTCAGCTTCGCGGTATGCGCGAAATCGTTCTGCGCCACCGGGTCCTGCTTGAACCGCGCCATGGCCGGCGTCTGGTTCTCGGGCAGGTCGCTCTTCGGATCGATCGGCGGCTGCCCGCCCTTGGGCGAGGCGAGCGTCAGCTCGACCCCGGCATCGCGGAACACGTAGTACGGCGCCGCGCCCTCCTCGAGCCAGAAGCCGGTCTTGCGCCCGGTATTGCCGAGCGTGTCATGCGAGGTCAGCACCATCAGGATCTTCATGTCTCGTCTCCTTTGCCGTGGTTGAGTTCGGCGTTTCCGGCGGTGGCGCGGGCGGCCGCCGCGGCGAGCGACGCCGATGTCAGCGGCCGAGGCGGCCGACGTGGTGACCGAGACGCGTCTCGACGTCGCCCGGCTTGTGGAAGCCGCGCTCCATCAGCGTCTTGATCCGCGCCTGGGTGCTGGGTCGCGCGAGCGAGGTCATGAAGGAATCCCATTCCGGCGCGATCTCGGAATCGGGCGGCAGGCTGGCAATGTTGGCGAGCCGTTTGGTCTCGGCGATCGCGTGCTTGTCGAACGACGCGATCCGCTCCGCCAGCGCCTCGACGAAGCCGTCGAGCTCGGCGTCGGGCAGCGCGCGATTGACGTAACCGTAGAGCTCGGCGACGTCGCCGCTTATATCGTCGGCGCCGAGCAGCACCTCCAGCGCGCGCCCGCGACCGATCAGGCGCGGCAGGCGCGCCATCGGCCCGCCGCCGGGCACCAGGCCGGCGCCGACTTCCCACTGCGACAGGATCGCCTTCTCGCGGCTGGCGAAGCGCATGTCGCTGGCGAGCGCCAGCTCGCTTCCGACGCCGGTCGCGCGCCCGCGGATCTTGGCGATCGACACCACCGGCGCGCGGCTGATCCGGACGAGCGCGTCGGGCAGCTGCTGCAGGCCCGTCAGGCCCGGCGGCAGATCGAGCGTCTCCTCGGGCTTGGCGAGGAAGTTGTAGTGGGTGATGAAGAAGCCCTCGACCGCGCTGTCGAAGACGACGACCTTGACGTCGCGATCGGATTCCAGGGCGGCGACCACCGCATTCAGCGCCGGCATGTTCTCCGGCCCGAAGATGTTCAGCGGCGGATTGTCGAACGTGACGCGCCAGTAGGCCGCGGAACGGCGCTCGAGACGAAACTGCTTGGCGGGTTCGCTGTCGTACATGGGTGCCCTCCTGTGGCGGGTAGGCCAGGTCCACCCGGCCGCAATGGAGATCGCGCTCGTCCGTGGATGCGCGCCCTGTCGCGGCGAGCCGGCGAACCATCCCGTCAGGGTTCATGCTCGTGGGAGCGACAGCGCGACCGGCAAGTGGACCGGGCGCGCAGGACGATCCATTGGACCTTGGTATCGGTGCGCGTCATGCCACGGGCGAGCGGATACCGCGCGCCCGCGCGAGTCGGCGACACCTTCGTCTAATCGACACTCCCCTGAGCCCAACGCAACTCTAGGGCAACAGCCCGTGATGCCGACGAGGGAACGGCAGCAGGACCGCGCGCATCGCCGACCGCTCGCAAACCGCCGTCCGCTCTCCGTCGCAGCCCGTGGGCAAGAGGACGTCATGAAGATCGCCCGGATCGAGTCGATACCGCTGCGCATCCCCTTCACGACCGGCGGACCGCCGGGAACCGGCGCCTGGGGCAAGGCGGGTCAGCAGACCGTCGACTCGCTGGTCGTCGCGGTGACGACCGACACCGGCATCGTCGGCTGGGGTGAAACCTTCGGCTTCACGGCGATTCCGGCCGTCAAGGTCGCGATCGACGCCACCCTGGCGCCCGAATGCATCGGCCGCGACGTCGCGCAGATCCGAAAGCTCGGCCTCGAGCTGCAGAAGAAGTTCCACATCTTCGGGCGCAGCGGCGCCTTCATCTACGGTCTCTCGGCGATCGACATCGCGTTGTGGGACATCGCCGGCAAGATCGCCAAGCAGCCGGTCCATCAGCTCCTCGGCGGCAGCGACGCGACCGCGATCCCGAGCTACGCCAGCCTGACGCGCTACGGCAATCCCGAGCTCGTCCGCGAGAACGTCGGGCGGGCGCTGCGCAGCGGGTTCCGCCGCCTCAAGCTGCACGAGATCGACGTCGAGTGCGTGCGCGCCGCCCGCGAGGCCGCCGGCGACGACGTCGACATCATGCTCGACGTCAATTGCCCGTGGTCGGTCCGCGAAGCGCTCGACATGGCGCGCAAGCTTCGCCCCTTCAATCTCAAGTGGCTCGAAGAGCCGGTCTGGCCGCCGGAGAACTACGCCGGCCTCGCGCGGGTCCGACAGGAAGGCGGCATCCCGATCGCCGCCGGCGAAAATGCATCCACCGCGATGGACTTCCAGCACATGCTCGAGGCGAAGGCGGTCGATTTCATCCAGCCGAGCCCCGCCAAGATGGGCGGCTTCACCGAGCTGAGCGGCGTGTTCGCGATGGCGAACGCCAACAACACGACGGTGATGGTCCACACCTTCTACGACGGCCCCGGGCTGCTCGCCGCCGTTCATGCGAGCGCGGCGTTCGGCGGCCCGGGCGCGCTGGTGGAATGGCGCTACTTCGACCTCGAGGCGCAGCTCTACGGCGACGCGATCGTCCCGAAGAACGGCTCGATGGCGGTGCCGCAAGGCCCGGGGCTCGGCCTCGAGCCACGGGCGGACGTGATCCGAGAATATCGCGTGCGGGCCGGGTGACGGTCACGCACGCGCCAGGGGGGACGACGCCATGTTCGAGCAGATCGCGCGACCGGTCCTGCCGGTCGCCTTCGTCATCGCCCTCGGATTTCTGGCAGGTGAGCGCGGCAAGCTCAGCCAGTCGGACAGCCTCCTGATCAGCCGCCTGGTCCTGACCTGGATCTTTCCCGCGCTGCTGCTCGTCGGCATGGCGAACACGCCGCGCGCGCAGCTGCTCGACGTCCGCTTCGTCGTCGCGACGTTCATCGGGCTCATGGGGATGTACGCCGTGGCGTTCGCGATCGGGTGGTATCGCCATCGCGAGCTCAAGGTGGCGGCGCTGAAGGGGCTCGTGTGCGGCTACCCCGACGGGGCGTTCATGGGCATCCCCATCCTGGCGAGCATGTTCGGACCCGGCAGCCTCTATTCGATCCTGGTGCTGAACCTGGTCGCGAGCCTCGTGATGATGCCGCTGACGACGATGCTGCTCGCGATCGCCAGCGGCACCCAGAGCGGCGCCAAGGCGTTCGTCTCGAGCATCGCGCAGGCGGTTCGCCGTCCGCTCATGTGGGCGCCGGCGATCGGCATCGCCGTCTCGCTGCTCGGCATCAAGCTGCCCACGGTCCTCGGCGACGGCCTCAAACTGCTCGGCGAGGCGACGCCCGGCGTGTCGCTGCTGTGTCTGGGGCTGATCATGTCGTCCGTCAAATTGAAGCTGTCGCTCGACGTGTGGGGCAACCTCGGCCTCAAGCTGCTCTTGCATCCTGCGCTGATGATCGGCGTGGCCCTCGCGCTGTCGGTCACCGGGATCTACGCCCAGCAGATGATCCTGCTCTGTGCGCTGCCGTCGGCGACGATCTCGGCCATGTTCGCCAACGAAGCCGGGGCATATCGGAGCGAGGCGGCCACGTCGATCCTGGTCAGCACGGTCGTGTCGCTCATCACCTTCTCGGCCGTCATCTATCTGGTCAACGGCGGGCTTGCCGCCTAGCCATCGTCGCCCACTCGCATGAGAGCCCGGTAGAGGAGAGAGATCATGGCAATCGAACCGACCGCGCAGCCCGCTCCGGGACGACACGCCGACGGCCTCGCCGCGATCATCGTCAGGCTGCTCGACGATGCCGGAAAGGCGCTCGACGTGGACCGGACGGTGGCGCGGAACCGCATCGCGCAGGCATCGGCGCTGCTGCGGGCCGAGCGAGACCTGGGCGACGACGGGCCCGCTCGCGGCATGGCGCCGGGGACGCGCAGCGGTCTCGCGCCTTGGCAGATCCGCCGCGTCAAGGACCACATCGAGGCGCACCTGCATGCGACGGTCAGGGCCGGCGAGCTGGCGGTGATCAGCCGGCTGAGCGTCAGCTATTTCGGCACGGCCTTCCGGCGCAGCTTCGGCGAGTCGCCGCGCGCCTATCTCATGCGTCGGCGCGTGGAACATGCGCAGGAAATGATGCTGATGACCGATCAGCCGCTCAGCCAGATTGCGCTCGCCTGCGGCTTCGCCGACCAGGCCCACCTGTCGCGGCGGTTTCGCCAGTCGACCGGCACCAGCCCCAGCGCCTGGCGGCGGGCGCGCTATCAGCGACTCGGCTGAGCGCCGGCTGGCGCAGCCCCACGCACCGGCGCCGCCACAGACCATCCCGACGGCTTGGCCCGCGCCCCGGAGGCTGCCATGAAGCGGACACCGATCACCGACATCATCGGCTTCCTGACCGAGCCGGCCTGGTACACCGTCGTGTTCTGGGTGCTGCTCATCGCCGCGCTGGCGATCGCGGCCGCGGCCTGGCGCGCGTCGTCGGACCAACGGCGGCTCGAGCCGGCGGCGGTGGCGCTGGTGCGCGTGGTGCTCGGCGCCATGTGGTGGCAGCAGTCGCTGTGGAAGCTGCCGCCCTACTACACCGATGACCCGACGGCGCCGTTCGGAGCCACGGGCCTCGCCTTCTGGATGAAGCGGATCGTCGACTACGGACCGTTCGGGTTCCAGGCACGACTGGTCAACGATGTCGTGCTGGCGCATTTCTATTGGTTCGCGCCGGTGGTTTACGCGACCGAGGTTTTCATCGGCCTGTCGCTGATGCTCGGGTTCCTGACCCGGCTCGGCGCGCTGCTCGGCTTCCTGATGGCCCTCAATCTGTGGGCCGGGCTCTACGTCGCGCCCGGCGAGTGGCCCTGGACCTATTTCTTCCTCGTGATGCTGCAGCTCCTGTGCCTGGCTCATCCGCCGGGCCGTTGCCTCGG
Source organism: Candidatus Sulfotelmatobacter sp. (assembly GCA_035507915.1). Taxonomy (GTDB): domain Bacteria; phylum Pseudomonadota; class Alphaproteobacteria; order Elsterales; family Elsteraceae; genus JACQAI01. The sequence goes on along the minus strand of DATJNS010000499.1, from coordinate 6,107 downwards.
ACTCGACGCGATGATCCGCGAACGCACCCGCAACGCGTGGCTGAAGCGCGCGAGCTAGGCGCGTCCCAACGCGATCCCGCGTGCGGATGGCCGGACCGACACCTTCGTACCATAGGCGCGCGGCCATCCCGACGATATGTGTGCTCGGTCGCGCCATCGTTGCGGTGGGGATCTTTTACGGAGGGGGAGCGGTCATGTCCGTCATGCGAGCCACGATCCTGACGCTGCCGATCGCGCTGCTGCTCGCCGGCAGCGCGATCGCCGTCGCGCAGCCGCCGGCGACGGCGACCCCCGGCAAGGCGCTGAACATGATGTTCGTGCCGAAATTCCTGGGCACTGACAAGTATGGCAAGCTGTTCGACGAGGCCCATCAAGGGGCGGTCGAGGCCGCCAAGGAGCTGCAGAACCCGGGTCTGCTGCTCTACACGGCGCCGATCCAAGCAGGGCGCGGCCCGTCGCAGAGCGAGATCGTCACCGCCGCCGCCGCCGACGGCGTCAAGGCGATCATGATGTCCAACGCCTCCGGCGATCAGGTGGTGCCGGCCCTCAAGGCCGCCCGCGCCAAGGGCGTCAGGGTGGTGAGCTGGGACTCGCCGATCCCTTCGGCCCAGGACGAGGACGTCTACATTCAGCAAGTCGACTTCTCGCAGGCCGGCCAGCTGATGGCCGACATGGCGCTCGACAGCCTCGGCCCGGCCGGCGGCCAGGTCGCGATCCTGTCGACGTTCCCGGATGCGCCGTTCCAGAACGCGGCAATTGCCCAGTTCGACGCCGCGCTGAAACAGCCGAAATACGCCAAGCTCGAGCAGGTCGATCTCGCCTACGGCAACGACGATCCGGCGATGACCGCCAAACAGGCGCTGGCGCTGGTCGACAAGCACCCCGACCTCAAGCTGATCGTGATCCCGACGTCGACCGTCATCGTTCCCGCCGCCCAGGCCCTGCAGGACAAGGGCCTGTGCGACAAGGTGAAGGTCGGCGGCTTCGGCCTGCCGAGCGAGATGGGCGTCTACACGCGCAACGGCTGCGCGGCGCAATACGCGCAGTGGAGCTTCGTCGACCTCGGCTATCTCAGCTACTACACGGCCTATCTGCTGGCGACCCACGCCATCAAGGCGGAGGCCGGCCAGCAGTTCATGGCCGGGCGCATGGGCCAATACACGATCGTCAAGGACCCGGGCCGCCCGCATGGCTTGCGCGTGCTGATGGGCCCGTGGGCCGTCTACGACAAGGAGAACCTTCCGGCCATTCCGTGAGGTGACCGCCCGGCGCTGGGGCTCCACGCCCCATCGCGGCACCACGGCGTTCCCGACGGCACCTTACAAAGCCTCACCAAACTTGGCGTGTGTCCAAGACGACTCGTTCGCAAAATCCGCTCGCAGCATGACTTGGGACGGCCCGGCATCGCGAGCGCCCTATGCTTTGGCGAATCTACGGTTGCGTCACGACGGAACATGATTGGCGGCTGGTCCTGCTGGCCGCGCTGACCTGCGTCGCGTCCTGCTACACCACCTTCAGCCTGTTCGACCGCGCCCGCTCGGTCGCCGGCGCGACGCGCCTGGCGTGGCTCGTCGCGGCTTCCATCGCCATCGGCGGCGGCGTGTGGGCGACCCACTTCGTCGCCATGCTGGCGTTCCAGCCCGGCCTGCCGATGGGTTACGAGATCGGCCTGACGGCGCTCTCCGTCGTGGTCGCGATCGTGCTCTCGGGCCTCGGCTTGGCCTGCGCGCTCATCGCCGATCGGCCGGCGCTGGGCGGCGCCGTGGTCGGCGCGGCGATCGCAGCGATGCATTACATCGGCATGGCGGCGCTGAGCACGCCGGCGCTCAAGGCGTGGGACGCTTCCATCGTGGCGGTCTCTCTCGGGGTCGGCGTCGGTTTGGGCGCGCTCGCGTTGTGGCTGTCGGTCCGGATGGCCGGATGGCGTAGTCGCGTCATCGAGGTCGTGGTTCTATCCCTGGCGATCTGCGGCATGCACTTCACCGGGATGGCGGCGCTGCACCTGACGCCGGATCCCACGGTTGCGGTGTCGGCGACCGGGATCGCGCCGCAGTGGCTCGCGTTTGCGATCGCCGCGGTCGCGCTCCTCATCCTGGGTTTGGCCTTCCTGGGATCGCTCGTCGATCAGCGCCTCGCGCGTCGGAGCGCGCGCGATGCCGCGGCGTTGCGCGACGCCCACCGCCAGCTGCAGGCGATTTTCGCCACGACGCCGCTCGGCATCTGCGTGGTGGCGGGTCGCGGCAACGAGCGCGTGCTGACCGCGTGCAACGGGGCTTTCGAGTCGCTCTACGGCTACGGGCCGGGAGAATTGATCGGCCGCAATGGTCGTGCGTGGTTCCACAGCGACGCGGATTACGCGGCCTTCCTGCGCCAGCGTCAGGCCGCGTTCGAGTCCGACGGGGTTTTGAGCGGCGAGTTTCGCCAAGCGCGCAAGGACGGCACCGACGTGTGGGTCCATGTGACGGGCCGGGCGCTCGACCCGGCCGATCCCGGGGCCGGCGGCGTCTTCGTCGCCGCCGACGTGAGCGAGCGCCGGCGCAACGAGGCGCGGCTGCGCGAGGCGATCGAGGCCGCCGAGGCGGCGACGCGGCTCAAATCGGATTTCGTCGCCAACATGAGCCATGAGATCCGCACGCCGATGAACGCCATCATCGGCATGGCGTACCTGGCGCTCCGAACCGAGCTCACGCCGCTCCAGCAGGACTACGTCAGGAAGATCCAGCGCTCGAGCCAGCACCTGCTCGGCATCCTGAACGACGTGCTCGACTTCTCGAAGATCGAGGCCGGCAAGCTCACGATCGAGCGCATCCCGTTCAAGCTCGACGACGTGCTCGAGAACGTGGCGGCGCTGACCGCCGAGAAGGCGTCCGCCAAGGGCCTGGAGCTGATCTTCGACGTCGGCAAGGACGTGCCCCGCGATCTGGTCGGCGATCCCCTGCGCCTCGGCCAGATTCTGGTCAACTACACGGGCAACGCCGTCAAGTTCACCGAGGCCGGCGAGATCGCCGTGTCGGTGACGCTCGACCAGGACGGTCCGCACGATGCGACGATCCGCTTCGCGGTGCGCGACACCGGCGTCGGGCTGACCGCGGCGCAGGTCGATCATCTGTTCGAGCCGTTCGTGCAGGCCGACGGCTCGACGACCAGACGCTTCGGCGGCACGGGCCTGGGCCTGGCGATCTCGCGGCACCTGGCGGAGCTGATGGGCGGCACGGTCGGCGCGACCAGCGCGCCGGGCGACGGCAGCTGCTTCTGGTGCATCGCGCGGTTCGGCAAGGGCGTCGCGCCGCGCGCGCCTTTGCTGCCGACCCCGGATCTCCGCTATCGGCGCGTTCTGGTCGTCGACGACAACGAGCATGCCCGCGTCGTGCTGACCGACATGCTCGGCAGCCTGACCTTCCGGGTTTGCGCGGCGGCATCCGGCGCGGCGGCCCTCGCCCTGGTGCGCGAGGCGCAGGCGGCCCGCGATCCGTTCGAGGCCGTGTTTCTCGATTGGCGCATGCCCGGCATGAGCGGCGTCGAGGTCGCGCAACGCATGAGCACGCTGGCGCTCGACCCACCGCCGCGCCTCGCGATCGTGACGGCCTACGGACGCGACGAGGTGCTGGGGGACGCCCAGGCCGCCGGCATCGAGACCGTGCTGGTCAAGCCGGTCAACCCGTCGGCCCTGTTCGACGCCGTGATGCATCTGATGGGCGCGGTCGATTGCGAGCCCGTCGGCGTCGAGCGGCATCCCGATGACGATGCCCAGCCGGACAGCCTGGCGTCGATCCGCGGCGCGCGCGTGCTCCTGGTCGAGGACAACGATCTGAACCAGGAAGTCGCGCTCGGTCTGCTCGTGGCGGCCGGCCTGGTCGTGGACGTCGCCGCCAACGGCGCGATCGCCTGCCGGATGGTGCGCGAGGCTTCCTATGACCTGGTCCTGATGGACATGCACATGCCCGTGATGGACGGCGTGTCCGCGACCCTCGAGATCCGCAGGGATGCGCGCGGCGCCGACCTGCCGATCGTGGCGATGACCGCCAACGCCATGCAGCAGGACCGCCGCCGGTGCCTGGATGCGGGGATGAACGACCACATCGCGAAACCGATCGCCCCGGGCGAGTTGTGGGCGGTGTTGCTCAAGTGGATCAAGCCCATGGATCGTTCCGAGTGTCGTGACGCTCCGTCACAGGCGGATGGCAGGCCCAGCGCCGTGCCCGCGGCCGCGATCCCCGACATCGACGGGGTCGATACCGCGCTCGGGCTCTCCCTGGTCGACGACGACCCGGTGCTCTACCTCAAGGTGCTGCGCCTGTTCGCGGGCGGGCAAAAGGACGCCTCCGCGCAGCTCGCGGCCGCCCTGACCGCCGGGGATCTCAAGACCGCCGAGCACATCGCGCACACCGCCAAGGGCGTCGCGGCGACGATCGGCGCGCTCGCCCTGCAATCGAGCGCGGCCACGCTCGAAGCCGCGATCCGCTTCCGCCGCCCGACCGCCGAGATCATGGTCGCCCAGGCGGCCTTCGACGCGCAGCTGCTGCCGCTGATCGCCGCGCTCGAGGCGCGGTTGCCCGAGCCCCCGCCCGCCCCCGTCACGGCGCCGCCCGATCCGATCGAGGTCGCGGCCGTCGTCGGAAACCTGATCGCGCATCTGAAGGATCGGGACGCGACGGCGACGGACGTCTGGGACGCCAACAGCGACCTTCTCAGGGTCGTGCTGGGCGACCGCCACGACGCCGTCGACTCGGCGATCGCAGGCTACGACTACGAATTCGCTCTGGCGGTATTGCAATCCGCGATCCGCTCACCGACGCCGGTCTGACGGAGTCACACCCCATGGACATGATGACGACACCCGATCGCAAGGCGACCGTCCTGGTCGTCGACGATACGCCCGAAAGCCTGACACTGATGAGCCGGCTGCTGCGCGGCAAGTACGGCGTCCGCGTCGCCAAGAACGGCGAGCAGGCCCTGGAGGTCGCCGAGCGCGGCAGCCCGCCGGACCTGATCCTGCTCGACGTCTCGATGCCGTGCATGGACGGCTACGAGACGTGCCGGCGCCTCAAAGCCTCGCCGGCAACCCGCGACATCCCGGTCATCTTCGTCACCGCCAAGCGCACCGTGGAGGACGAGCAGCTCGGCCTCGAGCTGGGCGCGGTCGACTACGTCACCAAGCCGGTGAGCCATCCGATCCTGATGGCGCGCGTGAGCACGCACCTGCAGTTGAAGGCCGCGGCGGACTTCCTGCGCGACAAGAACGCCTACCTGCAATCCGAGGTCGACCACCGCACCCGACAGGTGCTCGCGATCCAGGACGTCACGATCATGGCGCTCGCGTCGCTCGCCGAGACCCGGGACAACGAAACCGGCAACCACATCCGCCGAACCCAGCACTATGTGCGCGCGCTCGCCATCAAGCTGCAGGGGCGGCCGCGTTTCGCGGCGACGCTGACCGATTACAACATCGAGCTGATGTTCAAGTCGGCGCCGTTGCACGACATCGGCAAGGTCGGCATTCCCGACAGCATCCTGCTCAAGCCCGGCCGGCTCACGCCGGAAGAGTTCGGCGTGATGAAGAGCCATCCCAAGCTCGGCCGCGATGCCATCGAGCAGGCCGAGGGCAAGCTCGGCGAGACGGTCGATTTCCTGACGTTCGCCAAGGAGATCGTCTACGCCCATCACGAGAAATGGGACGGCTCGGGTTATCCCGAGGGGCTCGCCGGCGACGCGATCCCGATCTCGGCCCGCCTGATGGCGCTGGCCGACGTCTACGACGCGCTGATCAGCCGCCGCGTCTACAAGGAGCCGATGTCGCACGACGCGGCGAAGGCGATCATCCTGGATGGCAGCGGCCGGCACTTCGACCCCGAGATCGTCGACGTCATGCTGGCGATCGATGACGAGTTCAAGGACATCGCGGCGCGCTACGCCGACGAGTGAGGTTGCGGCCGTGAAGGTGTAGCGGAACCGCGGCCTAACGCGCTGCCTCGACCGGGACGCCGTCGAGGGTGATGCGGTGCATGAGCCGGCGCTCGCCCTGGTAGTCGTTGAGCGCATAGTGCCAGGTCGCGCGGTTGTCCCAGAACGCGATCGAGCCTTCCGCCCATTTGAATCGCGTCTGGAAC
>DATJNS010000498.1:0-14800 GCA_035507915.1 Candidatus Sulfotelmatobacter sp. | reverse complement strand
TGGTGAGTCCGATCGGTGCGGTCAGCAACGGCATCGAGATGCTCGACGATTTCGGCGACGGCGAGTTGGCGCCGGAAGCCGTCGCGCTGATCCGCGAAAGCGGCAAGGCGGCGGCGGCCAAGCTGCGCTTCTACCGTCTGGCCTACGGGCGCGCCGGCCAAGCCTCGGATCTCGGCCTCGCGCAGTGCGCCGGGGCCGCGACGGAGCTGCTCGCGACCGACGCGCGCGTCGCCCTGGACTGGCCGGCGGGCGGGGCTACCGGGGGCGCGGGCGCGGCTGAGCCAGACACGCGGCTGGCGCCAGGCGGACCGCAGCTGCTCCTCAACCTGGTGGTGTTGGGGGTGGCCGCTCTGCCGCGCGGCGGTCGGCTCGCGGTCGCGCTCGAGCCCGGTCCGGGCCGTAGCACGGCCCGGCTGATCGCGAGCGGCCCCGGGGCCAAGCTGTCGGACGCCGTCCAGGCGGCGGTCCGGGGCGAGGATCCCCCGCTCGACCACGCCAACATCCACGCCTGGTATTGCCAGCGCCTCGCCAGTGCGTTGGCGACCCGGATCGTTCTCGGCTTGGCGCCCGACCAGGTCCGCTTCGAGGTCGCCCTGCCGAGCCTGGTAGACTAAAGGTCAGTAAGCCTTATCCCTTGGGATGTCGTCCGGGATAGCGGTACACAGCGCGGCGGGAATCGCATAGATTTAAGTCGACTTTAAGCAGGCTGCCCGAACATGCGGGCCGGCCAACCCGGTTATGCCGCGGGGCGAGGACGATCCATGGACGATCTGCTCAGTGAATTCCTTACCGAGACTTCGGAGAACCTGGCGACGCTCGACCTCGAGCTCGTCAAGCTCGAGCAGAACCCCAACGATCCGGGCTTGGTCGGCGGCATCTTCCGCATCATGCATACCATCAAGGGTACGTGCGGGTTCTTGGGTCTGCCGCGCCTGGAGCATGTCGCCCATGCGTCTGAAAACGTCATGGGGCGCATCCGGGCGGGCGAACTCACGCCGACCCCCACCATCGTCTCCCTGATTCTGCAGTCGCTTGACGCCATCAAGGGCATTCTGGCCGTGCTCGAGGCGACCGAGGCCGAGCCGCCGGGCGAAGACACGGAGCTGATCGCGCGCTTGAATGCGGTCGCCGAGGGCACCGATCCGGAGGCCGCCGCCGCGGCTACGGCACCGACCGCGGCGCCGCCGCCGGCCGAGCCCGCCCCGGCGCCGCCGGCAGCCGAGGCGCCCGCTCAGCCTCCTCAACCCACCAAGCCGGCCGAGACCGTCCCCGCGGTGACCGCGAGCGCCCCCGCCGAGCCGAAGAGCACCGAGGTGGCGCGGGTCGAGCCGGCGGCCCCGCCGGCCGAAGCGGCGCCGGCCCAGCCGGCCCACGCGGAGGCCCCGGCGCCCGCGGCGGCGGGCGGCGAGTCGGCGGTCGCCAACCAGACCATCCGGGTCACCGTCGACCTCCTGGAGAACCTGATGACGATGGTCTCCGAGCTGGTGCTGACGCGGAACCAGCTGCTGCAGATCATGCGGCGCCACAAGGACAAGGACAGCGAGTTCTCGGTGCCGCTGCAGCGGCTCAGCCACGTCACCTCGGAGCTGCAGGAAGGCGTCATGAAGACGCGCATGCAGCCGATCGGCAACGCCTGGGCCAAGCTGCCCCGGCTGGTGCGCGACCTCTCGCTCGAGCTCAAGAAGAAGATCGAGCTGCAGATGATCGGCGCCGACACCGAGCTCGACCGCCAGGTGCTCGAGCTGATCAAGGATCCGCTGACCCACATGGTCCGCAACTCGGCCGACCACGGCGTCGAGCTGCCGGCCGAGCGCGTGGCGGCGGGCAAGAACGAGACCGGCCGCATCACGCTCAACGCCTATCACGAGGGCGGCCACATCATCATCGAGATCTCCGACGACGGCAAAGGCCTCGACGTCAATCGCATCCGCGCCAAGGCGCTGCAGAACGGGCTCGCGACCGAGAGCGAGCTCGACCAGATGTCCGATCAGCAGATCAACCAGTTCATCTTCCGCGCCGGCTTCTCGACCGCCCAGAAGGTCACGTCGGTGTCGGGCCGCGGCGTCGGTATGGACGTCGTGCGTACCAACATCGAGAAGATCGGCGGTACGGTCGAGCTCAAGTCGATCTTCGGGCGCGGCTCCACCTTCGTCATCAAGATCCCGCTCACGCTCGCGATCGTGTCGGCGCTGATCGTCGAGTCGTGCGGCGAGCGGTTCGCGGTGCCGCAGATCAGCGTCGTCGAGCTGGTGCGCGCGTCCGACGAGTCGGAGCACCGCATCGAGCGGATCAAGGGCGCGCCGGTGCTACGCCTGCGCGACCGGCTCCTGCCGCTGATCAGCCTCGAGCGGCTGCTGCGGCTCGATCGCGCCGACGGCGAACGGGGCGAGGAGCGTTTCATCGTCGTCACTCAGGTCGGTACCTACAGCTTCGGCATCATGGTCGACCGCGTGTTCGACACCGAGGAGATCGTCGTCAAGCCGGTGGCGCCGATCCTGCGCCACCTCACGCTGTTCTCGGGCAACACGATCCTCGGCGACGGCAGCGTCATCATGATCCTCGACCCCAACGGCATCGCGGCGTCCTCGGGTGAGATCGCGGTCACCGACGGGGCGGCCGCCGAGAAGCTCGCGGCGCGCGAGGCGCGTACCAACGAGACCACGACCCTCCTGGTGTTCCGCGCCGGCGACGGCGCGCCCATGGCCGTGCCGCTGTCGCTGGTGGCGCGCCTCGAGGAGATCGACCTCGCCAAGGTCGAGTATTCGCACGGCCGTCCGATGGTGCAGTATCGCGAGAAGCTGATGCCGCTGATTCCGATCGACGCAAACGCGAAGCTCTCGGACAGCGGCAATCGCCCCGTGCTCGTGTTCGCCGACGGCGACCACACGATGGGGCTGCTGGTCGACGAGATCGTCGATATCGTCGAGGATCGCCTCAACGTCGAGCTGACCTCGACTCGTCCGGGCTTCATGGGCAGCGCGATCATCGCCGGGCGCGCCACCGACCTGCTCGATGCGGGCCACTTCCTGACCCAGGCCTATGGCGACTGGTTCGGACCGACGTCGAGCCAGCTGATCCAGGGGCCGCGCGTGCATGCCAAGCGGGTTCTGCTGGTCGACGACAGCGCGTTCTTCCGCAACCTCCTGAGCCCGCTGCTCTCGGTCGCCGGCTACGACGTTCTGACCGCCGAGAACGCGCAGGACGCGCTGTCGCTGTGCGAAGCCGGCGAGACCTTCGACATGATCGTCAGCGACATCGAGATGCCGGGAATGAACGGCTTCGAGTTCGCGCGCGCCGTGCGCGCCAATCCGCGCTGGCAGGGGACGCCGATGGTCGCGCTGTCCTCGCACGCCAGCCAGGAGGACTTCGATCGCGGGCGCGAAGCCGGTTTCAGCGACTACGTCGCGAAGTTCGATCGTGATACGCTGCTCCAGGTGTTGAACGAGACTCTGGCCGTGAAAGGTGTCGCATGAGCGATCTGGTTCCCGCCGGGCGGCGCGCCGTCTCGAAGGCGGCGTCAGACCAGCAGCGGCAATACGTGTCGATCGTGATCGACGGGCAGGCGTTCGGCATCCCCGTCCTGATCGTGCATGACGTGCTCGGGCCGCAGCGGATCACCCGTATCCCGTTGGCTCCTCCGGAGGTCGCCGGCTCGCTCAACCTGCGCGGGCGCATCGTCACCGCGATCGACGTGCGCCTGTGCCTCGGCCTCGAGAGACGCCCGGCCGAGATGTCCGGCATGAGCGTGGTGGTCGAGCATGGCGGGGAGTTCTATAGCCTGATCGTCGACAACGTCGGCGAGGTTCTGACGTTGTCGGCCGCGTCGATGGAGCGCAATCCCGCCACTCTCGATCCGCGATGGCGCGAGATCTCGAGCGGCATATACCGGCTCGACGATCAGCTGCTCGTCGTGCTCGACGCCGATCGCCTGCTCGATTTCGCGCATACCGAGGCGGCGTAATCGCGCGCAAGGGCGCGCAGGGCGTCCGAGCAGAATGACAACGAACCCGGTCGGGCCGAAACGGCGACGGCGGGTTGGTGGCCCGGTCGCGGCGAGGAGCGTGCGATGAAGTCCTGTCTGATCGTCGACGACTCGCGGGTGGTGCGCATGGTGGCGCGCAAGATCCTGCAGGATCTTGCGTTCGAGTGCCTGGAGGCCGAGGACGGCCAGAAGGCGCGCGAAGTCTGCGAAAAGCGGATGCCCGACGCGGTTCTCCTCGATTGGAACATGCCGGTCATGAACGGCATGGAATTCCTCGTCTGGCTGCGCGCAGCACCCGGCGGCGGGCATCCGAAGGTGGTGTTCTGCACCACCGAGAACGATCTCGCCCACATCCAGCAGGCGATGACCGCCGGTGCCGACGAATACATCATGAAGCCGTTCGACGCGGCGATCATCGAGAGCAAATTCAGCCAGGTGGGCCTGCTTTGAGCGGCGCCGACGCGCCCGGGAAGCCGCCGGCAGATCCGCCAGCCGACGGCGTCATCCGTGTCATGGTGGTCGACGACAGCGCGGTGATCCGCGGCCTGTTCACGCGGGCGCTCGAGCAGGATCGCGAGATCAAGGTGGTGGCGTCCGTCGGCGACGGACGCATGGCGGTCGACACCATCAAGCGCACCGACGTCGACGTCGTCGTGCTCGACATCGAGATGCCGGTGATGGACGGCCTGACCGCGGTGCCGCTGCTGATCGAGGCCAAGCCGGGCCTGCCGATCATCATGGCGTCGACGCTGACCCGCAAGAACGCCGAGGTCAGCCTGCGCGCGCTGGCGCTCGGTGCCAAGGACTACGTCACCAAGCCGAGCACGACCAGCCAACTCACGTCGGCCACGTCCTTCCAGCAGGAGCTGATCGCCAAGATCAAGGCGCTCGCCGGCCGCCGGCGCGGCGTCCGACCGGCGGTACCGCGTCCCGCGCCGGGCGCGCCTCCCGGATCCGCGCCCGCAACCCCGCCGACGACCGCGCCGGGCGCGGCGCCGGTGCCGGCACGGCCCGCGCGCGGCGCCAACATCAGCTTGCGCGGCGCCGCCGTCGAGACGCCCGAGGTGATCGCGATCGGCTCGTCGACCGGCGGACCGCAGGCGCTCTTTCAGGTTTTCGAAAAGCTCTCCAAGGATGTGCGCCAGCCGATCCTGATCACGCAACACATGCCGGCGACCTTCACGACGATCCTTGCCGAGCACTTGGCGCGGATCGCCAACCGTGCCTGCGCCGAGGCCAAGGACGGCGAAACGCTCGAGCCGGGCCGCATCTACGTGGCACCCGGCGATTTCCACTTGGTGGTCGAGGGACACGGACCGGGCAAGCGCGTCCTCAAGCTGCTCAAGACGCCGCCGGAGAACTTCTGCCGGCCCGCCGTCGATCCGATGTTGCGGAGCCTGGCCGACAGCTTCGGCCGCCGCGTCCTGGTCGCGATCCTGACCGGCATGGGCTATGACGGCCAGAAGGGCGCCGAGAAGATCGTGCAGGCGGGCGGCACGGTGATCGCGCAGGACGAGGCGTCGAGCGTGGTATGGGGCATGCCGGGCGCGGTCGCGCTCGCCGGTTTGTGCAGCGCGGTGCTGCCGATCGGCGAGATCGGGGCCTATCTCCAGCGCGCGGCGACGAGGTCGGCGTCGTGAAGGCCGAGGATTTCGATTTCCTCTGCCGCGTCGTGCGCGAACGCTCGGGGCTCCAGCTGACCCGCGACAAGGCGTATCTGCTCGAGAGCCGTTTGCTGCCGGTGGCGCGGCGCTTGGGCGCCAAATCGCTCGAGGAGTTCATCGACTCGGTGCGCCGACAGGGCGATCCGGAGCGGCTGCGCATCATCACCGAGGCGATGACGACGAACGAGACCCTGTTCTTCCGCGACACCAAGCCGTTCGAGCAATTCAAGCGGGTCGTGCTGCCCGCCCTTCTGGAGGGTCGCGCCGCGCAGCGTACGATCCGGATCTGGTGCGCCGCGTCGTCGAGCGGGCAGGAGCCCTATTCGCTCGCCATGACGATCAAGGAGGAGGGGGCCCGGCTGGCCGGCTGGCGTTTCGAGGTGCTGGCGACCGACCTCAGCCAGGAGATGGTCGATCGGGCGCGCGCAGGCACCTACTCGCAGTTCGAGGTGCAGCGCGGCCTGCCGATTCAGCTGCTGATGAAATATTTCCGCCAGGTCGACGAGCGTTGGCAGCTCGACGACGCGATCCGCGGCATGGTCCAATATCGCGTCTTCAACCTGCTCGACGATCCGCGTCCGCTCGGCACGTTCGACATCGTGTTCTGCCGCAACGTGCTGATCTATTTCGATCAGCCTACCAAGGCGCAGGTTCTCGAGCGCATCGCCAAGCTGATGCCGCGCGACGGCATCCTCTATCTCGGCGGGGCGGAGACGGTATTGGGAATCACCGATCGGTTCGAGCCGATGCCGAACGAGCGCGGCATCTACCGCCCGGCACAGAAAGTCGCCTCGGCACTCGGGGCGGCGTCGTAGCGCTCAGGCGAGGACCGAGATCGTCGCGCCGTTCGGCAGCGTGCTGCTCCAGAGATTGTTGAGCGTGGTCAACGCCTGCTGGAATTGTGAGTTCGTCAGCGGTTTGAGCGACAGCGCCGCGATGTCCGTGGTCAGCTGGGACAGGCTCACGGTGTCGTTCGCCGCCGTGATGAGATCGTTGATCTGCAGGTTGAAGATGTTCGACATCTGCTCCGACGGCGTGTAGGGCGCGGCCGTCGGGAACAGCTGTACCGTGTCGGCGACCTGTTGGCTGCCGCCCATGTCCAAGTTGGCCGCGGACGGCAGCGGCTGCGCCAGGGTGACCTGCAGTGTGGTGGTGTCGATGTTGTTGATCTGGGTCGTGAACGTCGACCCGCTGTCGAGCTGGATCTGCAGCGTGTCGCCCACCGACATCCCGCCCACGGTGTTCAGCGTGATGACGCTCGTCCCGGCATTGGCGGGCGGCGTGATGGTCGCGTAGTAGGTGACCGTGTTCGAGGTGCTGCCCAGGTTGGTGTTCTGGTTGATGGTCTGATACGGGTTGGTCTCGTCGGCGACGTTGTTGCCGGCGGTCGCGGTGCCAGGCACGTTCTCCGCGAGACTCACGATGTTGCCGTTGACGCCGGTGACCTGGGTCGTGAACAGCACGCCGGTGTCGAGCTCGATCTGGATCGAGTCGCCCGTGCTGATTCCCGCGGCGGTCATCAGGGTGACGGTGCTGTCGCCGGCGTTTGCGGTGTTCTGCAGCATCGTCTGGTTGGTCAGGATGCCGGCCAGGTCGGACACCGAATTGCCGTTCGACGCCTGGCTCGGCAGGGCGGATGACAGCGTGATGACGTTGTTCGCGATGCTGGCGATCGATGTGTAGAACACCTGGCCCGTGTCGAGCGTGACCTGGAGCGAATCGCCAGCGGTCATTCCCGACGCCGACGTGAGCGTCAGGGAGGTGGCGCCGGTCAGTGCGGTTGTCGCGATCTGTCCGCTGACCGGCGGCGGCGGGGTTGCGTCGGGGGTCGAACTCGACGAGGCCTGCACCCGTAACAGGTTGGCGATCGAGTTGATCGTGTTGGTCAGATTGGCCGCGCCGACGGTCGGCTGGACCATCCGGATCAGCGCATTGAGGTCGTTGGTGATCTGCGTGCTGCTCGACGCACCGTCGAGGTCGTCGGCGACCACCGCGATCGTGCCCTGGTTGGCCGACGGATTGGCGGCTGAGATCTCCTTGACGAGCTGCTGCTCGAGGGTGCCCTCGGTCTGGAGCGACACGCCGCCCGTGACGTCGAGCTGCGCCACGGTGTTCTTGATGTTCTGGATCGCCGTCGCGGGCGGCACCAGACTGACCTGGGGGCCGGACGTCGTCAGGAAGACCGAAGAGACCGAGGAGACGCCCATCGTTCGTTCCCCTTTTTGGGACGGTAGCGCCGTACTAATCGTTGCGTCAGACCGAACTTACGCTACTACAAGACGGGTTAATATTCGATGACTATTGGCCCGGCTTTGAGGCAAAGCCTTGGTTTGCGGCGGCCATCGCCGGGGCGTGGCGCCGGCGCCTCGGACCTGTCGGGTCAGGAGACGCGCAGGGCGGCTTCGGTCGTCTCGGGGGCCGCCGGCGCGACGGCACCGGCCTCGCCCGCAGGGTCGCGCAGCACGTAACCGCGGCCCCACACCGTCTCGATGTAGTTCTCGCCACGCGTCGCCTGGGTCAGCTTCTTGCGCAGCTTGCACACGAAGACGTCGATGATCTTGAGCTCGGGCTCGTCCATGCCGCCGTAGAGATGGTTGAGGAACATCTCCTTGGTGAGCGTCGTGCCCTTGCGCAGGGACAGGAGCTCGAGGATGCCGTACTCCTTGCCGGTCAGGTGCAGCGGCGCGCCGTCGACGTCGACCATCCTGGTATCGAGGTTCACGGTCAGGCGGCCGGTGCGGATGATCGATTCGGAATGGCCCTTGGAGCGGCGGACGATCGCCTGGATGCGGGCGATCAGCTCGCGCTTGTCGAACGGCTTGGTCAGGTAGTCGTCGGCGCCGACTCCGAGGCCTTTGACCTTGTGGTCGAGCTCGGACAGGCCGGACAGGATCAGGATCGGGGTACGGACCCGGGCCGCACGGAACCGACGCAATACCTCGTAGCCATCGATGTCGGGTAATACTAGATCAAGTATAATGATGTCATAATCATAAAGTTTACCGATCTCCAGCCCATCCTCACCAAGATCCGTGACGTCAACCACGTAGCCTGCGGAGGTCAGCATCAGGGCGATGCTTTTGGCTGTTGCGCTGTCATCTTCGACGAGGAGCACGCGCATGGGCGACCTATAAGAGATGGATTAAGATTTTAACCAGTTAACCATTGGACACTAATACTGATCACTCAGAACACGCAAGCCGATTCTGTAATCGAAGTTAACCGAAGTTTAAGCCGATCACCGCACCGTTGCGGGGCGGACAGCGTTTCCATCCTGAGCCGCGGCTTCGGATGACACCATGCGCCTGCGCCGCCCGGAGCGCCGCGCAAGGAGAGGCGCGGCATGCTGATCGACCACCTGATTTCGGACGTCGACCGCGTCCCCGATCACTACTTGCACGGCCGCGTCACCAGCGTGCTCGGCATGATGGCGGAGATCGGCGGCGTGCAGCGCGCGCTGTCGATCGGCGACCGGGTGACCATCCTCGCGCGCGGCGACCGGCCGGTGCCGGCCGAAGTCGTCGGGTTCCGCGACGAACGCGCGCTCGTCATGCCCTATGGCACCCTCGACGGCGTCGGGCTCGGCTGCCGCGCCGAGGTCGCCCAGACCGCGCCGGTGATCTACCCGGACGACAGCTGGCTCGGTCGCGTGGTGAGCGCGTTGGGCGAACCGCTCGACGACAAGGGCCCGCTGCTCAGCGGCAGCCGCGGCTATCCGATCCGCAATCAACCGCCGCCGGCGCATCGTCGCCAGCGCGTCGCCGGCAAGGTCGATCTCGGCGTGCGCGCGCTCAACACCTTCCTCACCGTGTGCCGCGGCCAGCGCATGGGCATCTTCTCCGGCTCCGGTCTCGGCAAGTCGACGCTCATGTCGATGATCGCGCGCTACACCTCCGCCGACGTCACGGTGATCGGCCTGGTCGGCGAGCGCGGCCGCGAGGTTCAGGAGTTTCTGCAGGACGATCTCGGCGTCGAGGGCCTGAAGCGCAGCGTGGTGGTGGTCGCGACATCCGACCAGCCGCCCTTGCTGCGGCGCCAATCGGCGCTCGTCACGCTGACGATCGCCGAATATTTCCGCGACCAGGGCAAGAACGTGCTGTGCCTCATCGACTCGATCACGCGCTTCGCCATGGCGCAACGCGAGATCGGACTGTCGGCCGGCGAGCCGCCCGCCAGCAAGGGCTACACGCCGACCGTGTTCGCCGAGCTCCCCAAGCTGCTCGAGCGCGCAGGGCCCGGCGGCCCGGGGCAGGGCAGCATCACGGGTCTGTTCACCGTGCTGGTCGAAGGCGACGACATGAACGAGCCGGTCGCCGACGCGTCGCGCGCGATCCTCGACGGCCACGTCGTGCTCGATCGCGCGATCTTCGAGCGCGGCCGCTATCCGGCGGTCAACGTGCTGCGCTCGATCTCGCGCTCGATGCCGGGCTGCAACAACGAGGACGAGAATCGTATCGTCAACCGTGCGCGTCAGCTGATCGCGGCCTACGAGGACATGGCGGAGATGATCCGGCTCGGCGCGTATCGCGCTGGCTCCGACCCGCGCACCGACGAGGCGATAGCGTACTATCCGGCGCTCGAGGCATTTCTCGGGCAGCTCAAGGTCGAGTCGGCCACGCTCGAGGCCGGCTATACGCGGCTCGCGCAGATCGTCCAGCCCAGGACCGGCGAATGAAGGGCCTGCCGACGCTGATCCGCGTGCGCCAGTGGGAGCTCGAGGAGAAGCGGCGCAAGCTGGCAGATCTGGAGGGGCTCGCGGTCCAGCTCGAGGAGGCGATCGCGCGGCTGGACGACGAGGTCAAGATGGAGCAGGGCGTCGCCACCGCGAGCACGGAGGTGAGCTTCGCCTATGCGCCCTACGCTCAGGCGGCGATCGAGCGCCGGCGTACGCTCAAGGCGTCGCTCGAGGACGTACGGCTGCAGATCGAGGCCGCCGCCCAGGAGGTGACCGCGGCCTATCAGGAGCTCAAGAAGTACGAGGTCGCGAACGACGCCCGGCGCCGGCGCGCCCGCGTCGAGGCCAGCCGGCGCGAGCAGATCGTGCTCGACGAGATCGCCATCGAGGGCTTCCGCCGCACCACCCACTGACAGAAGACTGACGACAGGGGGCGGAAGACGAGACATTCTGTCGCCCGCATCCGTTGTCTGTTCTCCGAGCCACCATGAACGCCGACACGAAAACCAGCTGGCAGGACGCGCTCTACGACCTGCTGCGCCGCCACGACGTCAGCCAGTTCGCTTACGTACCCGACGCCGGGCATCGCGTGCTGATCGACCGCTCGCTCGCCGATCCGGCGGTCCACTCGGTCGCGCTCACCACCGAGGAGGAAGGCGTTGCGCTGCTCGCCGGGGCCGATCTCGGCGGCGCGCGCGGCGTGCTCCTGATGCAGTCGAGCGGCGTCGGCAACTGCATCAACATGCTGTCGCTGGTCAAGGGCGGACGCTTTCCGTTCTTGACCCTGGTCAGCATGCGGGGCGACTTCGGCGAGGGCAATCCGTGGCAGTACCCGATGGGTCAGGCGGTGCAGCCGGTGCTCGAGGCGATGGGCGTGATCGTGCTGCGCGTCGAGCAACCCGACGACGTGATCCCGACGGTGAGCGCCGCGCTCACCATGGTGTTCCAGAGCGGCATGGCGGTCGCCGTGCTGTTGACCCAGAGGCTGATCGGCGCCAAGGCCTTTTAGCAGGAGAGCGCGTCATGCCGCCGCCGTCCGTCGTGCTTGCCGCCGCGCCCGATCTCGTGCTCGACCGGCGCGAGGCGGTGCCCAGGCTGATCGGCCGACATGAGGATTTCCTGATCGTGTGCGGGCTCGCCGGCACGTCGCGCGACATCGCCGCGTTGACCAAGGACGGCGCGCACATCTACGCGATGGCAGGCGCGATGGGGGCCGCGGTCTCGGCCGGTCTTGGCCTCGCTCTCGCGCGGCCCGACAAGCTCGTGCTGGTGGCGACCGGCGACGGCGAGCTCTTGATGAACCTGGGCGCGCTCGCCACCGTCGCGGTGCTCAGCCCGCCCAACCTGAAGATCCTATGCGTCGACAACGGCCACTACGGCGAGACCGGCTGGCAGAAGAGCCATACCAGCCTCGGCGTCGATCTCGAGCGCATCGCCGTCGGCTCGGGCATCAAGCTGACCCGCACGGTGGCGCGCGAGGCCGACCTCGCCGACGGCGCACGCCTGCTGCGCGAGGGCAACGCCAGCGCATTCGTTCTCCTGCGGGTCAAGCCGACCGATTCGCCGGCCTATAAGCGCAATCTCGACCCCTCGGCCTGTCGCACCCGCTTTCGCGCCGCGCTCGCCCCGGCGGCGGGTTAGCGACGCCCGCGATGTCCCGCGGCATGGAGGCGTGGCGCCGCGTCGCTGCGCTCTCCGAGGTCACCGACGGCAAGCCGCTGGCGATCGTGGTCGATGGCGCGGCGCTCGCGCTCTATCGCGTCGGCCGCGCCGTCTGCGCGGTGAGCGACGTGTGCACCCACGAATATGTCCGCCTGTCGGGCGGAAGATTGTCCGGAACGGTGATCGAGTGCCCGCTGCACCATGCGCGCTTCGACGTCGTCACGGGACGCTGCCTGGCGCGGCCGGCCGAGCACGATCTCATGACCTACGCGGTGCGCGTCGAGGACGATACGGTGTTCGTGCGCGTCGCGCCGGCATGCTAACGTCGGCGGCCGTCACCGAAAGGAAGGGAGATACGCGATGGCGTTCTACGAGCTGCGCCAGTACCACGTCCTGCCTGGCCGGATGGCCCAATGGATCAAGATCATGGAGGAGGAGATCATCCCGTTCCAGGTCTCCAAGGGCATGGTGATCTGCGGGAGCTTCCGCGGCGAGACCGACGAGTCCGTCTATGTCTGGCTGCGCCGCTTCGAGAGCGAGGCCGAACGCGAGGCGCTCTACAAGGCGGTCTACGAGACCGACTACTGGAAGACCAAGATCGCGCCGCGGGTGCCCGAGTATCTCGATCGCTCGAAGATGGTCATCACCCGCATCGTCGCGACGCCGAAATCGACCGTCCAGTAGCTCTAGACCAGGATACCGGGCCGCGGCGCCGCCGGCGCGACGTTGGGCACGATCGGCGGCGCGACCTGGAACGACACCTGGCCATTGAGACCGCGTGCGCTCGTCATGTCGATGAACAGCTGGCGGATCTCGGTGCGCATCGGATCGGACAGCGGCTGAGCCGAGCGCAGGATGAGATCGAAGCGCGGCGGCTGCGCCAAGCCGTCGAGCTGGATCGTGCCGAGCCGGCTCAGGTTGAGGTCGAGCAGGAAGCGCGTCGGCTTTGCGGTGCCTTGGTCGCCGCCGCTGCCCGACTCGTCGGGATTGGTCCGATGCACGAAAAGCTGGATCGGCTGAATCGCCGCGCCGTCGCTCATCGGGATCGGCGGCTGAGCACGCCATTCGCCCGCGCCGCTGCTGCGCGTCGTTGAATCGGAGGCCTGCTTGAGCTCGCTCGACAGCTTGCCGAGCGTGGCGCCGCGGCCGGCGCGATCGAGCGCGGTGCGCGCCGCATCGCCGATCCACGACCTCAGATCACCGCGATTCACCGCCGTCAGATAGAAGAGGATCTGGCTGGCGAGCGTCGGTCCCGGTTGCGGCACCACGGCGGTCATCGCGGTCTGCGCGGCGCCGCCCACGGTCTGCGCCGCGCGGACGAGCTCAGACAACGACGGCAGCGCCGTGGCGGGCAGGCCCGGCAACGGCGGCGGCGCGGCGCGCGGCGCGGCGGCGAGCTGGAGAACCAGGGTGCTGCCGGTCGGCACGGACGCCGCCCGCAAGGTGAGCAGGGTCTGACCCGCCAGCAGGATCGGCTGACCGCCGGTCGAGGTGCCGACCACGGTCGCATCGAAGGGGGTGGTGCTCGGCGCGGCCTCGGTCTCGGCAGCGGTGGGCGCGGCGGCGTTGGCAGCGACCTCGGCTTGCGCGGCGGTCGTCGGCGGCGTGGCGGTCGTCGCGACCGGCGTCGTCGCCACTGGCGTCGGCGCGCCGGCCGATGCGCCGGCGGGCGTGGCGGCAGCGGGCGTCGGGGCGGCCGGCGCCGGAGGAGCGGGTGTCGGCTCGGCGGCTGTGACCGGCGGCGGGTCGGCCGTCAATGCCGGCCCGGCGGCGGCGCGGACGATCGGCTGCACGGCGCTCGGCGCGACCGGGGCGCTGACGCCGGCGGCGGCCTGGGCCAGAAGGACGGCCGGGCTGGCCGGGCCCGGCTGGCCGGCGCGCGCGGTCACCTGCGATAGGGATGCGGTCTGCACCTGGGCGGCGCTGCTGTTTGGCAGGCTTGCCGCCGTTTCGACGTCGGCGAGCGTCACTCCGGTGGTACCGGCCGCAGTCGTCCGTGTGGCGGTCGCGCTCACCGCTGCGGCGTTCGCCCCGATCACGGCAGCGCCGCCATCGGCGGCGTCGCCGACCGGCGGCAACAGCGCGAGCACGCGCACCAGGACGCGGTCGCCCGCCCCCAGGCCGGCGAGCGGCGACGGGGCGAGCGGCGTCGTACCCGGCGCCACTGTTCCGCCCGTCGGCGGCGGTGTTCCCGACGTTGCCACCGGCTCGCCCGGCTGTCCGCTGGCCGCCGCGGTGGCTAGCTGTTGCGCGACCAGCGCGGCTGGGCCGGAAAGCGGGATCGGGATCGGCGGCGCGGCACCGGTTGCGCCTGCCGTCGTGACGCCTGGGCTCGCCGGCGGGCTGGCCGCGGTCGGCGCGGCCGCGGTCAGGTTGGGCGCCGGCGGTGCCGATGGCTGGTTCGTGGCCGCCGACGGCACCGTGCCGGTCGGGCTCGCGGGCGGCTGTGGCACGACCGGCGCGGCGGACGCGTCGGGCGGGGCGCTCGGCGACGCGCCAGGGGCGGCGGGAGCAGGCGCCGTATCGCTGGGCGGCGCAGGTGTCGACGGAACCGGCGCCTCCGGCGGAGCGCTCGCGCTCGACGACCCCGCAGCGGCCGGACCCGCTGTCGACGGCGTCGCCGCAGGCGGCGCCGGCTCGGGCGCGGCGGGTGATGCATTCGCCGGACTTGGCGCCGGCGGAGCTGGAGGCGTCGGCGGGGTGGTGGTCGATGCGCCGGGGTTGGGAACCGGCGGCGGTTGTGGTGGCGGCGACCCGACGCCGGACGGTGGCGGGGCCGGCGCCGCTGATGCTGCTGGCGCAGCCGGAGCCGGCGCG
>DATJNS010000497.1:0-13741 GCA_035507915.1 Candidatus Sulfotelmatobacter sp. | reverse complement strand
GCCCAAGGACTGCAATCTCAAGGAGTGCAAGGCGTGCGGCGAATGTCGCTGGTGGACCTACAAGCCCGGCGCCAACTGGAAGCACCCCGAAGGCCCCGGCACGGACCTCAAGGGCAAGGAGAATCATCCAGTGGTCCACATTGCTTACGTGGACGCCGTGGCCTACGCCAAATGGGCCGGCAAGCGGCTGCCGACCGAGGCCGAGTGGGAGTTCGCGGCGCGCGGCGGTCTCGACGGCGCGGCCTATTGCTGGGGCACCGAGTCGATGCCCGGCGGCCGGCCGATGGCCAACACCTGGATCGGCCAATTCCCTGCGAGCGGCGGGCCGGCAAGCGGCACCGGTGCGACCAGCCCGGTCGGCCAGTTCCCGCCGAACGGCTACGGACTGAACGACATGGCGGGCAACGTCTGGGAGTGGACGGTCGATTGGTATCGCGATGGCGGCGCGGTGCCGCGTGGCGCGGGCTGCTGTCAGGCCGACGACGGCGAGGCCGCGCGCTCCGCCAGCTTCGACCCGGCGCAACCGGCGATCCGCATCCCCCGGAAGGTGCTCAAGGGCGGCTCGTTCCTGTGTGCGCCGAACTATTGCCACCGCTTCAGGCCCGCGGCCCGGCAGCCTCAGATGATCGACACCGCGAGCTGCCACATCGGCTTTCGCTGTGTCGTGCGCCCCGCGCGATGACGACCTTGCCGCCATGCTCGATCCCAGGAGGAAGCCCGTGACGCCGAACATCGTCTTCATTCTTCTCGACAATCTCGGATACGGCGAGCTCGGCTGTTACGGCGGCGGTATCGTGCGCGGTACGCCGACGCCGCGCGCCGACCAGCTGGCCGCGGAGGGCATGCGCCTCACCAACTTCAACGTCGAGGCCCAGTGCACACCGAGCCGCTCGGCGATCCTCACCGGTCGCTACGCCTACCGGTCCGGAACCCTGACGGTGCCGATCGGCAATCCGGCGGTCGCCGATCCGCGCGCCCAGGGCCTGAACCAATGGGAGGTGACGCTCGCCAAGCTGCTGTCCGGCGCGGGCTACAAGACGGCGCACTTCGGCAAGTGGCATCTCGGCAGCGTCGACGGCCGGCTTCCGAACGATCAGGGCTTCGACGAGTGGTGGGGCATCCCGCGCACCACCGACGAGGTGTTCTGGCCGGGCGACCCGGGCTTCGAGAAATCCGGCGTCACGCCGCAATACATCATGGAGGGCCGCAAGGGCGAGCCCAGCCGCAATCTAGAGGTCTACGACCTGAAGCACCGCCCGTTCCTCGACGCGGAGATCACGCGCCGCACGATCGCGTTCATGCAGGAGAGTGTCGCGCAGCAGCGACCGTTCTACGCCTACGTGCCGATGACCCAGGTCCACCTGCCGAGCCTGCCGCATCCGGACTTCGCCGGCCGCACCGGCCATGGCGACTTCGCCGACGCGGTGGTGGAGTGCGACCATCGGCTTGGCCAGATCCTCGACGCGATCGACGCGCTCGGCATCCGCGACGACACCATCGTGGTGTTCACGAGCGACAACGGCCCGGATCCGACGTGGCCGTGGCAGGGTTCGTCCGGCCCGTGGCGCGGCTACTACTTCACCCACATGGAGGGCTCGCTGCGCGTGCCCTTCCTGATCCGTTGGCCCGGCAAGATCCCCGCCGGGACGGTCAGCAACGAGATCGTCCATCAGATCGACACGTTCACGACGTTTGCCAAGCTCGCCGGCGTCGAGATCCCGACCGATCGCCCGATCGACGGCGTCGATCAGACCGACTTCCTGCTCGGGCGCCAGGCGCACTCGAACCGCGAGAGCGTTCTCGCCTTCGTGGCCGAGCGCCTCGAGGCGGTGAAGTGGCGCAACTGGAAGCTGGCGTTCTACGAGGAGACGCGCGACTGGTTCGGCACGCCGCAGAAGCTCACCCTGCCGAAGCTCTTCAACCTGGCGACCGATCCCAAGGAAGAGTACCCGGAGATCACCTTGCGCTTCACCTGGGTGATGGACCGCTGCCTCAAGGTCATGAAAGAGTTTCAGGAGAGCCTGAAGCGGCATCCGGCCATACCGGAGGGGACGATCGACCCCTACGTCCCCCCGAAGGGGAGCTGACATGAAGATCGTCGACGTGCGGGGCATCCCGCTGACCTGGCGCAGCGACAATCCGTACATGAGCGCGGCCGGCGCGCAGGCTGCGCGCAGCGCGCTCCTGGTCGAGATCGAGACCGACGACGGCGTGACCGGCATCGGCGAGGCCGGCGTCGGCGGCGGCGCGCCGTCGGTCACGCGCGCGGTGGTCGAGCAGCTCCTCAAGCCGATGCTGGTCGGCGAGGACCCGCTGCTGATCGAGCGGCTGTGGCAGAAGATGTTCGAGCGCACGCGCGCGGCCGGCCGCCGCGGCGTCGTCATGCATGCGATCAGCGGCGTCGACATCGCGCTGTGGGACATCGCCGGCAAGATCGCGGGGCTGCCGCTCTATCGCTTGTTCGGCGCCTACTCCGACGCGCTCGAGGTCTACGCCAGCGGCGGCTTCTATCAGGAAGGCAAGGACGTCCGCGCGCTCGCCGCCGAAGCCGAGAGCTACGTCGCGCAGGGCTTCCGCGGCATGAAGATGAAGATCGGCCGCAACCCGTCGACCCAGAGCCACCTGCGCGGCCTCTTGGCGCACGCCGACAAATGCGTGGTGACGCCCGAGGAGGACCTGGCGCGCGTCGAGGCGGTGCGCAAGGCGCTCGGACCGCACCGCAAGCTGATGGTCGACATCAACTGCGTATGGAGCCCGGCAGTCGCGATCGCGATGGGCAAGGCGCTCGAGCCATTCGATCTCTATTGGATCGAGGAGCCGGTCGCGACCGACGACATCGACGGCAGCGCCGCGGTCGCCGCCGCGCTGGCGACGCCGATCGCCGGCTACGAGACCGAGACCGGGCTCTACGGCTTCCGCGAGCTGGTCACGCGCCGCGCGGTCGACATCGTGCAGCCCGATCTCGCGTGGACCGGCGGCTTCAGCGAAGGGCGGCGCATCGCCGCGCTGGCGCACGCGCACAACATGATGGTGGCGCCGCACGCGTTCGGCGGCGCGGTGCTGCTCACCGCCTCGCTGCACTTCGCGGCGTCGCTGCCCAACGCGCTGGTGGTCGAGCTCGACCGCAACGAGAACCCGCTGCGCGAGGCATTGCTCAAGGAGCCCATCAAGGCCGACCGCCACGGCATGGTGACGCTGCCGACGCGGCCGGGGCTCGGCATCGAGCTCGACCGCGCCGCCGTCGAGCGCTGGCGCGCCGATTAGCAGAGGGCGCTCACCCCTCTTCACGCGTCATTGCGAGGAGCGAAGCGACGAAGCAATCCAGAGGGCGGCGCAAGTGTGAAGGCCGCTGGATTGCTTCGCTGCGCTCGCGATGACGATTGAACCAGCGAGCCGGCGTCCGAGTCTCGCTGTTCAGAAATCCAAATCGGCGTAGTGCTTGGGCGGCGCGGCGCCGGGGATGTGGTCGGCGAGGATCGGCCGGAAGCTCGGGCGCGACTTGACGCGCGCGTACCAGTCCTTGGCGGGCTCGAAGTCGGCCCACGGCACGTCGCCCAGATAGTCGAGCGACGACATGTGCGCGGCCGCGGCGATGTCGGCGAGGCTGAACTCGTCACCCGCGAGATACTTCCGGCGCTCGACCAGGTAGCCGATGTAGTCGAGGTGATAGCGGATGTTGGCGTAGCCGGCGCGGATCGCCTGGCTCGACGGCTCGCCCAGGCCGAGGAAGCGCTTCATCATCTTCTCCTCGACCAGATTGTAGGTGACCTCGCGGTTGAACTTGACGTCGAACCAGTTGACCAGGCGGCGGCATTCGGCGCGCGCCGGCGCGGTCGCGCCGAGCAGCGGCCGGTCGGGATAGACCTCCTCGAGATACTCGGCGATCACGTTGGCGTCGACGATCGTCGCGCCGTCGGGCTCGATCAGCACCGGCACCTCGCCGGCCGGGTTGAGGGCGAGGAACTCGGGGCGGCGCTCCCACACCTTCTCGATCTTCATGTCGAAGTCGAGATGCTTCTCCTTGAGGATGATGCGGACCTTGCGCGCGAGCGGTGAGAGCCAGAGATGGTAGAGTGTCCGCATCCTGACCGCTATTTATAGCGAATGCGGTACCGTTCTGCCAGCCTTCCGGGGTGCGACGGACGCGCTCAGCGCGTGCGCGTGGCGGGCGCGAAACGACCGCCCGGCCGAAAGCGGTCGAGATAGGTCGGCAGGATCGGCTCGACGGCGGTCGGCGTAATGCCGAGATCGCGCAGGGTGAGCGACCCCGTGCCGACCACGGTGTCGTGCGCCAGCAGCTTGACCTGGTCGCGCGTCAGCGGCGGCACCGGCAGGAGCTCGAGGAACAGGGCCTGGAGAGCGGCCAGGCCGAACGGCAGCGGCACCAACAGCCGGCGCCGCTGGATCTCGCTCAGCAGCAGCTCCATCAAGGCCTTGAAGCTGTAGACCCGCGGGCCGCCGAGCTCGAAGGTCTTGCCGGCGGTGCCCGGGTCGTTCAGCGCGACCATGATGGCGTCCGCCACGTCGCCGACATAGACCGGCTGGAAGCGCGTGTGGCCGCCGCCGATCAGCGGCAGCGCCGGCAGCAGCTGGGCGAGCGCCGCGAAGCGGTTGAAGAAATCGTCCTCGGGCCCGAACACGATGCTCGGGCGCAGGATCACGGCGTCCGGCAGGGCGGCGCGCACGGCGGCCTCGCCGGCCGCCTTGGAGCGCGCGTAGGCGGACGGCGAGCCGGGATCGGCGCCGATCGCCGAGACGTGCACGAACCGGTCGACGCCCGCGTGGTGCGCCGCCGCGGCCATGCGGGCGGGCGCCTCGGCATGCGCGAGGGCGAAGCGGCTGGCGCCGCGCTCGTAGAGGATGCCGATCAGGTTGACGACGGCGTCGGAGCCGGCGATCGCCGCCGCGATCTCGTGGTCCGACCGGATGTCGATGCGGAACGGCGTGATCTGGCCGACGTCGCCCATCGGCTTCAGGACCTTGGCGCGCTCGGGATTGCGCACCGGCACGCGGATCACCGCGCCGGTCTTGGCCAAGCGCTTGATCAGCGTCCGCCCGATGAAGCCGGAGCCGCCGAAGACCGTGACCACCTGCGCCGTCATGCCGTTGCCTCGTGGGATCGCCCCGACCGCCGGCATCTTATGCAAAATCGATCGCGTTGTGGTGCATCAGCTTGTTAAGCCCGCCGGCGGGCGCGAAAGCCGCGGAATCGCCCAGGAAACCGGTTGACAAGCCTCCGGCCATGCACATGATCTGCCGCCCATGCCCAGGTGGCGGAATTGGTAGACGCGCTAGATTCAGGTTCTAGTGGGCGAAAGCTCGTGGAAGTTCGAGTCTTCTCCTGGGCACCAAGCGTAACCTGACGGCGCCGGCCGCCGGGAGCCGGGCCACCACCCGCGCCGGCGCGCGGCCTAGCCCCGGGGCG
Organism: Candidatus Sulfotelmatobacter sp.; assembly: GCA_035507915.1. Lineage (GTDB taxonomy): Bacteria > Pseudomonadota > Alphaproteobacteria > Elsterales > Elsteraceae > JACQAI01. The sequence continues at coordinate 8,316 of DATJNS010000497.1, read as the reverse complement.
GAGACGGGATGACGATCAAGCTCTATCGCGGGGATCTCCCCGACGGCCTGACGCTGGGCCCGCTGGTCGCGATGGACACCGAGACCCTGGGCCTCGCCCTGGGGCGCGACCGGCTGTGCGTCGTCCAATTGTCGTCGGGCGACGGCAATTCGCACCTGGTCCAGGTCCCCCGACCGACCCCTGGCGGCGGCCCGCCGAGCGCGCCCAACCTGGTCCGCCTGCTGACCGACCCCGGGGTGACCAAGCTGCTGCATTTCGCGCGCTTCGACCTCGCCATCCTGCAGCGCACCTTCGGCGTCGTCACCGCGCCGGTCTACTGCACCAAGATCGCCTCGCGCCTGGTCCGCACCTACACGGACCGCCACGGGCTCAAGGACCTGGTCAAGGAACTGCTCGGCATCGAGCTGTCGAAGCAGCAGCAATCGTCCGACTGGGGCGCCGAGGACCTGAGCCAGGAGCAGCTGGCCTATGCCGGGGCCGACGTTTTGCACCTGCACGCGCTCAAGGCCAAGCTCGACGTCATGCTGGCGCGCGAGGGGCGCACCGCGCTGGCGGCCGCCTGCTTCGCCTTCCTGCCGACGCGCGCCGCGCTCGACCTGGGCGGCTGGCCGGACGACATTTTTTCCCATTCATAGGCCAGCGCGGCTGACCTAAAGGCCGTTACTCGGCTGGCGCCGGCTGGCGTTGACGGGCCGGGCCGATCGCAGGCATACTCCGCGCAACTGTCGACCATGCAAAAACGCGGCCAATTGCCGCGCGGGCGCACGCACGCGCCGTCACGAAAGGGACCGATGTCGGGAGCGAGCACAGTCGAGGCGGGGCGCCGGCGTGGCGGCCGGCCCGCCGGCGCGGCCTGAGCGGGGCGCCGGCGTGGCCTCGGCGCTCATGAACGCCCTGTTGGCGGCGCGCCGGACCGGCCTGCGCGGCGCGCGGCCGTCGCGCGCCGGCGCGCCGGTCGAGACGCCGTCGCAGCGCGCCATCTGGCGCTCGCGCCAGGTCGCCTACCTCAAGCTGATGCTGCCCGCGGTGGCGCTCCTGATCGTGACCCTGATCCTCGCCTGGCCGCAGCTCGGACACGACGACAACCGCGTGCGCTTCGGCGGCAATCGCATCAGCGCCGACGACGCCGAATCGCTGCGCATGCTCAACGCCCGCTATGTCGGCGTCGACAATCAGGACCGTCCCTACGTCGTGACCGCCAAGACCGCGACGCGCGAGACCGCGCACGCCACGCGCACCGATCTGCAGTCGCCCAAGGCCGACATGACGACGTCGAACGGCGCCTGGGTCGCGGCGACCGCCAAGACCGGCGTCTACCACAACCAGTCGCGCCGGCTCGATCTCGCGGGCGACGTCAGCCTGTTCCACGACGACGGCAACGAGTTCCACACCGCGCGCGCCCAGGTCGATCTGAACCAGGGCGCGGCGACCGGCGACGATCCGGTCGCCGGCCAAGGGCCGAGCGGCACGATCGCCGCGGAGGGGTTCCGGCTGTACGACCGCGGCGCCGTGATCATCTTCACGGGCAAGGCGCATCTCGTGCTGTACCAGGGCGAGCAGCACTCATGACGCGGCGCGCCCAGCTCGGCGCGACGCTCGCGGGCGCCCTGGCCGTGCTCGCGCTCGCGACCAGCCTGAGCGGACCGCCGGCGGCGGGTCAGGGGCTGCTCAACCGCGGTTCCGGTCCGATCGCGATCGACGCCGACGAGGGCATCGAATGGCGGCGCGACGAGAAGGTCTACATCGCGACGGGCAACGCCAAGGCGGTGCGCGGCGACGTCACCGTGACGGCGCATCGGCTGATCGCCTATTACCGCGATCGCAACCCGGCCAATCCCGCGCCGCCCGCCAAGGCGGCAAATGCGAAAGCGCCGCCCGCCAAGGAGCCGGGCACCAAGGACGATGCCAAAGACGCCAACAACGGCATGTCGGGCACCGACATCTACCGCCTGGTCGCCGAGACCGACGTCGACATCACGACGCCGACGCAGCACGCGCACGGCGATCACGGCGTCTACGACGTCGACCGCGCGGTCCTGGTGCTCACCGGCAAGAATCTCTCGCTCGACACCACGCAGGACCACATCACCGCGCGCGACAGCCTCGAGTACTGGGACGAGCGCAAGATCGCCGTCGCGCGCGGCGACGCCGTGATGGTGCGGGCCGACCGCCGCGTCTCCGGCGACGTTCTGACCGCGCACATCCAGGAGGATCCCAAGACCAACGAGAGCCACGTCACCGAGGTCGATGGCTTCGGTCACATGCGCGTGTCGACGCCGCAGCAGTTCGCCACCGCCGGACGCGGCGTCTACAACATGGTCACCAACATCGCCTATCTGGTCGACGACGTGCGCGTCACCCAGGGCAAGAACCAGCTCGACGGCGACTACGGCGAGGTCAATCTCAACACCAACGTCAGCCGCATGCTGAGCGGCCCGTCGGCCGGTCGTCCGGGCCAGCGCGTGCGCAGCCTGATCGTGCCCAACCAGGGCGAGCCGCCGGCGCCCGCGGCCACCGCCGCGGCGCGCCCCGCGCCGCGGCGCGGCTCCTAGCCATGACGAAGCGGCGCTCCGATCGGCCACGCAAGGCGCCCGCGAAGCCGCGCGCCGATGCCGCCGATGGGCCGCCGCTCGCGGACGGCGCGCTCGACACCAAGCCGACGTTGCCGTTGATGCCGGCGCCGCCCGCCGCCGCGTCCACCCCCGAGCCCGCCCCGGTTTCCGTGCCGGCAGCCGCGCCCGATGCGCCGACACCCCCACCGTCGTCGTCCGCGCCGATGCCGCCTGCCGCCGGATCGGCTCCGGTGTCCGCGATGACACCCGCGCCGGTCGCGCCGCCGGTTGCCGCAGCGCCCGTCAAGCCGACGCCCGTCAAACCGGCGCTCGCCGCCGCCACGCCGCCGCTGGCGGCCAAAGCGCCGGCGGCCGCGCGGCCGACCGGGCCCAAGCTGGTCGACATCCGGCCGGTCGTGCGCGCCACCGAGGGCACGCCCGGCGAGACCGTCGGGCCGCGTCTGGTCGCCGACAATCCCGGGCTGGTCGCGCTCAATCTCGGCAAGCAGTTCAAGAAGCGCCCGGTGGTGCGCGACGTCTCGATCAACGTCGAGCGCGGCGAGGCGGTCGGTCTGCTCGGGCCGAACGGCGCCGGCAAGACGACCTGCTTCTACATGATGATCGGCCTGATCGCGCCGGACTACGGCACCGTGCTGCTCGACGGCCACGACATCACGGCGCTGCCGATGTATCGGCGCGCGCGCCTGGGCATCGGCTATCTGCCGCAGGAGGCCTCGATCTTTCGCGGCATGACGGTCGAGGGCAACATCCGCAGCGTGCTCGAGGTCGTCGAGCCCGACCGCGATCGGCGCGAGACCCTGCTCGACGAGCTGCTCGCTGAGTTCTCGATCGATCATCTCAGGCGCACCTCGGCGCTCGCGCTGTCGGGCGGCGAGCGCCGCCGCGTCGAGATCGCCCGCGCGCTCGCCTCGCAGCCCGCCTTCATCCTGCTCGACGAGCCGCTCGCCGGCATCGATCCGATCGCGGTCGGCGACATCCGCGATCTGGTGTCCCATCTGAAGGACCGCGGCATCGGCGTGCTGATCACCGATCACAACGTCCGCGAGACGCTCGACATCGTCGATCGGGCCTACATCATGCACGAGGGCTCGGTGCTGATGGAGGGCGCGCCCTCGGAGATCGTCGCGCACAAGGACGTGCGCCGCGTCTATCTCGGCGAGCGCTTCAGCCTGTAGCGGCCGGCCATGGCGCTCTCCCAACGTCTCGATCTCCGCCAGACCCAGGCGCTGGTGATGACGCCGCAGCTGCAGCAGGCGATCAAGCTGCTGCAGCTGTCCAACCTCGAGCTCAGCCTCTACGTCGAAGCGGAGCTCGAGCAGAATCCGCTGCTCGAGCGCGAGGAGCCGGAGCGCGAAGGGCCGGAGCCCGAGCCGTCGGTCGATGCGGCGCCCGCCGACGCCGCCACGGCGCGCGACAGCGCCGACTACGTGGGCGCCGAGACCATGCCGTCGGCCGACGATCATCCGCTCGACGTCGGCACCGCAGGCGCCGAGCCGGCCGACGACGGCACCGACCTGGGCTACGCCGAGGCCAACTTCCACGCCGCGCGGACCGGCGGCCGCGCCGATTTCGACGACCCGGATTTCGGGCTCGAGCAGACCCTGAGCCGCGAGGTGTCGCTGCGCGAGCATCTGGCCGGTCAGCTCAGCGTCGACATCGCCGATCCGGTCGACCGCATGATCGGCCTGCATCTGATCGACCTGGTCGACGATGCCGGCTACCTGACCGGACCGACCAGCCAGGTCGCCGAGCTGCTCAACTGCCCGGTCGAGCGCGTCGAGGCGACCTTGGCGCTGCTGCAGCGCTTCGATCCGCCCGGGGTGTTCGCGCGCAACCTCGCCGAGTGCCTGACGCTGCAGCTCAAGGATCGCAACCGCTGGGATCCCTGCATGGAGGCTCTGGTCGCGAACCTCCATCTGCTCGCGGCGCGTGATTACGAGGGGCTGCGGCGCCTGTGCAGCGTCGATGCCGACGATCTCCACGAGATGATCGCCGAGATCCGCGCGCTCAATCCGAAACCCGGCGAGACCTTCGACCGCGAGCTGCCGCAGGCCGTCACGCCCGACATCCTGATGCGCGCGCAGCCGGGCGGCGGTTGGTTGATCGAGCTCAATTCGGAGACATTGCCGCGCGTGCTCGTCAACACGCGCTACTACAGCCGGATCGCGCGCGGCTCGCTCAAGCGCGAGGAGAAGGAGTACATCTCCGAGCGGCTGCAGTCGGCCAATTGGCTGGTCAAGTCGCTGCACCAGCGCGCCAACACGATCCTCAGGGTCGCCACCGAGATCGTGCGCCAGCAGGAGGGCTTCTTCCTGCACGGCGTGCAGTATCTGCGTCCGCTGATCCTGCGCGACATCGCCGAGGCGATCGGCATGCACGAAAGCACGGTGAGCCGCGTGACGACCAACAAGTACATGGCGACGCCGCGCGGCATGTACGAGCTGAAGTACTTCTTCACGTCGGCGATCGCGTCGTCGGCGGGCGGCATGGCGCATTCGGCCGAAGCGGTGCGTTTCCGCATCAAGGGGCTGATCGACAACGAGGCCTCGGACGACGTGCTGTCGGACGACAAGATCGTCGAGACCCTGCTCAAGGAAGGCGTCGATATTGCGCGCCGCACGGTCGCGAAATATCGCGAAGCGATGCGCATCCCGTCGTCCGTGCAGCGCCGGCGCGAGAAGGCGCTGCGGCGCTGACGCGGGCCCACCGGAGGCGGCTCAAGTGATTGTCAGGACGCGAGAATCTCACGGTTCGCGATACCGCCGCGCGGCTCCGACTCGGACGCCGCAACGGCCTCCGGGCCGTACTTGACTCGCCCTAGACCCAACACTATGGTGCCGGCCTTTCAGGGCGCCCGCGCTGGAGCCCGGCTCGAATGCACATCACGGTAAAGGGTAAGCAGCTCGAGGTCGGAGAGGCGTTGCGCGGACACATGGAAAGCGCCTTGGACGCCGCCGTCAGCAAATACTTTTCGAACCCGCTCGAGAGTCAAATCGTGTTCATGCGCGAAGCGCATCTGTTCCGCGCCGACGTGTCGGTGCATGTCGGGCGCAGCGATCCGCGCGGCAACCGCGCCGCCGCGGCTGCGGCCACCCCCGGCAATCGAAAGTAGCCGTCCATGGAGATCGCCGAGCTGCTGCGTCCCGAGGGCGTGATCGCCAGCCTCAAGGTCGCCTCCAAGAAGCAGGCGCTTCAGGAGCTCGCCAAGCGCGCGGCCGAGATGCCCGAGCTCAAGGGCCGCATCGGCGAGCGCGACGTCTTCGAGGTGCTGCTCGAGCGCGAGCGCCTCGGCACCACCGGCGTGGGCGCCGGCATCGCGATTCCGCACGGCAAGCTGCCGCGGCTCGAGCGGCTCCAGGGCCTGTTCGCCAAGCTCGACCGGCCGATCGACTTCGAGGCGATCGACGAGCAGCCGGTCGATCTGATCTTCGTTCTGCTGGCGCCCGAGGCTGCCGGCGCCGATCACCTCAAGGCGTTGGCGCGGGTCTCGCGCCTGCTGCGCGATCGCGCGACCTGCGAGAAGCTGCGCGGCTCGGACTCGGCCGACGCGCTCTACGCGGTGCTCACCGAGACCACCGCCAGCCACGCCGCGTAACGACCGACCGCGGACGCGCCGATCGCGTCCGACGTCTCCCGTCGTTTCAGTGGAGGGCGACCGCCTCGAGGTCGTGCTGCCGGATCGCCGCGACCGCCAACCCGCGGTCGTCGACCACGGCCATGTTGGTGCCGTCGGCGGCATGAATGGCGTAGGCGATGCGGCCGTCGACCAGCACCGACTTGACGTAGGCGAGATCGCTCATGCCGAGCGTGGCGAAATCGGCGGGCGAGAGCGTCCGCAGCTTTTCGATGACGTCCATGGTCTTCATCCTCTCGGCCAATCCGACGATGGTCAGGTCGGCTTGCCGGTTTCAACGTCGATGGTCCGCGCCGTATCCCGCTTGGGCTTGGCGCCGCCGATCTCGATCTTCTGGACGCGCGGCTCGGGCATCGGGCGTTTCAGATCGATGTTCAGCAGGCCGTTGTCGAGATCGGCGCCGGTTACCAGGATGCCGTCGACCAGCACGAAGCTGCGCTGGAACTGGCGTGCCGCGATGCCGCGGTGCAGGTAGACGCGCTCGCGGTCGTCCTGCTGCTTGCCGCGAATCACCAGCTGGTTGTCCTCGACATGGATCGACAGGTCGTCGCGCCCGAAGCCGGCGACCGCCAACGTGATCCTGAGGCCGTCCTCGCCGATCTGCTCGATATTGTAGGGCGGGTAGCCCTCGCCGGCGGTCTTGGTGATGCGGTCGAGCGTCCGTTCGACCTGCTCGAAGCCGAGCAGGAGCGGGCTGCTCAGCACGGAAATGCGGCTCATCGGTCCCACCTCCTCCTGACACGAGCGAGCTGGCTGGGCCGGGCCCGACATCGGCGCCCGGGCGTCCGTTACAAAGATGGGTCGCCCTGTCGCAGGCATCAAGTCCGGCGTGCGCCGGCGCGCGATCGGGCTTATTTTTCAATTGGGACAAAAGCGGCCTTACCGTAACATCCGACCCCATCCAAAGACGCCGGTCCGGCGTGCTCGACCTGCAAGGGGAGGCGAGGAAATGGCCAAGTCAGCGGCAATCCTGTTGGGCGCCGCGCTCATGGTTGCGGGCGGGGTGTTCACCGCCGGCGCCGCCGAGGCGTGTTCCTACGAGGGGCAGGCCTATCCGCCGGGCACCGTGCTGTGCATCGGCGGCAAGCAGTTCATCTGCCAGTCGAACGACGCCTGGAAGGTCGACCGCTCGTCGTCCTGCTCGAACTGAGGCTGAGGACCAGGAGTACAGACCGCGCATGCCTTACGTCGAACGCAATGCCGACGGGCTGGTGATCGCGCTCTACGCGACGCAGCACGACCACGCCCACGAGTACCTGACCGGCAATCATCCGGAGATCGCCGCCTTCATCAGCGACGGCACGGGCGCGCAGGTCCATGCGCGCATGCAGGCCTCCGACCTCGAGATGGCGCGCGTGGTCGAGGACCTCATCTTCGTGCTGATCGAGAAGAACGTGATCAAGCTCGATTCGCTGCCGGTGGCGACGCGCCAGAAGATCAACCAGCGCGCCCAGATCCGCGAAGCGATCAGCAACGCGCTGTCGGATCAGCTGTTCCCCGGCGCCTGAGCGCGGCTTACCGTCGGCTCGAGATCTGGAAGGGATTGCCGTCCGGGTCTTTACCGTCGCAGAGGTCGATCGCGCGCCCCGACGCGACTTTTCCCATGACGGCGCCGCGCCCCACCAGAGTCGCGCGCGCAGCGGCGACGTCGGCGGCGTAGAACGCGATCTTGGGCGGCCGGCCGCCGCGCGTGGATTTCCCGCGATGGAGCGCGATGTTGCAGCCGCCGGCGCCGAACTCCTTCCAGTCGGCCTCGTCGGCGAGCGCCTTCAGGCCGACGACATCGCGGTAGAAACGGGTCATCGCGTCCATATTCGACGTGAAGATAATGATGCGCCTGATCTCGAGTGGCATCGCCATGCTCTCCGCCTGCCGGCCGAGCGCAGCAGATCCAATTTTTTTAATCAAGCCCGCGTCGCGGGCGCTTGAACCCTCATCCGGCCGCGGCGGCGGTCTCGAGCGGCGCCTGCGGACCGCGCGCGCGCCGGCCGACATAGAGCGACATCACCGCGGCGATCGCGCACAGCGAGCCGGAGATCATGAAGGCCTGCAGATAGGTGCCGAGCTCGGTGCGCAGCACGCCGGCGCCGAGCGAGGCGAACGCCGCGC
>DATJNS010000496.1:0-7628 GCA_035507915.1 Candidatus Sulfotelmatobacter sp. | reverse complement strand
GGAGCCCCAATCGAAGTGCGCGACCTCGAGCTTGAAGCCGGTCTCGCGCTGCTGCAGCGCCTCGAGCACCGTGAGCCCGGCGGCGATCACCTCGGGCCCGATGCCGTCGGCCGGGATGGCCGCGATCTTGTACGTGCGCATCTCCTGGTCCTTTCTCACAAAATGTCGTCATGCCCGCAAACGCGGGCATCCAGAGTCACGAGTACCGCCGTTCGACTCCTGGATCCCCGCTTGCGCGGGGATGACGATGAATGCAACGGCACGACGTTGGAGCGACGCTCAGGCGCCGAGCTTGGCGGCGAGGTCGACGAAATCGGTGGCGACGACGTCGAAGGCGTGCTCGGCCTTCATGTCCTTCTTCTGGTGCGGGCCGTATTCCTTGGGGCGCGCGACGAACGCGGTGCGCAGCCCCTGCTTCGAGGCGGCGACGAGATCGCTGTTGTGCGCCGCCGTCATCATGACCTCGCCGGGCTTCAGGCCGAGGACCTCGGCGGCGCCGAGATAGGCGCGCGGGTCGGGCTTGTAGGCCTTGAAGGTCTCGGCCGACAGCACGCAGTCCCACGGCAAGCCGGCATGCTTCGCCATGTTGACGAGCAGCGAGGTGTTGCCGTTCGACAAGGTCGAGATGATGAACTTGCGCTTGAGGCGCGTCAGCCCTTCGACCGCGTCGGGCCAGCCGTTGAGCCGGTGCCACACGCGATTGACGTGAGCCTTGTCGGCCTCGCTCAGGCCCTCGACCTTGAACTCGACGAGCAGCCTATCGAGCACCATGCGATGGAGCACGTCGATGTGCGTCCATGGCAGCTCGCCCTTGCGCACGCGGTCCATCGCCGGCTGGTAGCCGGCGCGCCAGGCGTCGGTCAGCCCGACCCAGTCGGCGCGAACGTTCCTGGCGCGGCCGAACGCCTCGAGGTCGGCGATGATGCTCGAGCGCCAGTCGACCACGGTGCCGAACACATCGAAGACCAGCGCCTTCACGCCCTCGACCATGGCTGCCTCCCTGCCGTTCCGCGGTGCCCGGGCGGCAGCCTAGCCGCCACCTGGGCCGGCGAGAAGCCGGGGCGCCGCGGCCATCCTTGACTCCCACGACCGTCGCGGCTAGGAATTCGGAATTCCGAATTCAAACCGGTCGCCATGCAGCCGCTCGGCCCGTCCCCCGTCCTGATCGACCAGGTCTACGACCGCCTCGTCGAGGCGATCGCCGACGGCACCTTGGCGCCCGGTCAGCGGATCCGCCAAGAGGCCCTGGCCGAGCTGCTCGGCGTGTCGCGCCAGCCGGTCAGCCACGCCCTCCAGCTGCTCAAGCGCCAGCGCCTGGTCGAGGAGCACGGCAAGCGCGGCCTGGTGATCGCCGGCATCGACGCCGGGCGCATCCTGGCGCTCTACCAGGTGCGTGCGGCGCTCGACGCGCTGGCGGCGCGCGAGGCGGCGCGCACGGTGGCGCGCGGCAGCGTCGGCGCGGAAGCGACGCAGGCCGCCGAGCGCGCGCTCGCCGACGGCAGGGCGCTCGGCGCCGGCGCCACGATCGGCGCGCTGATCCAGGCCGACGTCGCATTCCACGTCGCGCTCTATCGCCTGGCCGGCAACCCGGTGATCGAGGACACCGTGGCGTCGCAATGGCCGCACCTGAAGCGCTCGATGGGCGTGGCGCTCGGCGATCCCGACCAGCCGGCGCTGGTGTGGAGCGAGCACGCCGCGATCCTCGCCCGCGTGCTGGCCGGCGACGCCGACGGCGCGGAGCGCGCCGCGCGCGACCACGCGCTGCGCGCCGGCACCGCGACCGCCCGACGCCTGACCACCGCCGCCGACGCGGCCTGATACGACATACGCGCGAAGGAGGAAGCGATGAAGCTCTCGCCAGCCCAGCTGAAGGAGTTCGACGAGCAGGGCTACCTGTTCCTGCCCAACTGCTTCTCGGCCGAGGAGATCGCGGTGCTGCGCACCGAGGCCGACCGCATCTATGGCTCGAAGCGCGAGGAAGTATGGCGCGAGAAATCGGGCGCGCCGCGCACCGCGTTCGCCGCGCACACCTATAACGAGGCCTATCGCATCCTCGGCGCGCATCCGCGGCTGATCGAGCCGGTCGAGCAGCTGTTCGGCGAGCCGCTCTACATGCATCAGTTCAAGATCAACGCCAAGGCGCCGTTCGACGGCGAGCTCTGGCAGTGGCACCAGGACTACGGCACCTGGGCGCGCGACGACGGCATGCCGGAGCCGCGCGCGATGAACATCTCGGTGTTCATCGACGAGGTGATGCCGATCAACGGCCCCCTGATGTTCATCCCCAAGAGCCACAAGCACGGCACGCTCGCCGCCGGCCACGACGTCACCACGACGTCCTACCCCTTGTGGACGCTCGACCACGACACGGTGAAGCGGCTGGCCGACGAGGGCGGCATCGTCGCGCCGACTGGCGGCCCGGGCACCGTGCTGATGTTCCACGGCAACCTGGTGCACGGCTCGACCGCCAACATCACGCCCTACGGCCGCATCATCGTCTATTTGACCCTGTGCGCGGTCTCCAACCACATCCGCAAGCCGACGCGGCCGGAGTGGATCGCGCACCGCGACTTCACGCCGATCGAGCCGGTCGCCGACGACGCGCTGCTGACGTTCGCGCGCGCCTATCGCGCGGCCGCGGAGTAGCGCCGCATGAGCCTCCATCGCCTGCTGCAGGCGCGCGCCGCGCAAGGCAAGCCGGTGCGCGTCGGCCTGATCGGCGCCGGCAAGTTCGGCTCGATGCTGCTGTCGCAGGTCCCGACCACGCCCGGGCTCGAGATCGCCGTGATCGCCGATCTCGATCCCGAGCGCGCGCGCGCCGCCTGCCGCGCGGTCGGCTGGGACGCCGCGCGCATCGCGCGCACCGCGTTCGTCGAGAGCGGCCGTCAGGCCTGCGCGCATCCCGACGTCGAGGTCGTCGTCGAGGCGACCGGCGCGCCGGCCGCCGGCATCGCGCACGCGCGCGCCGCGATCGGCGCCGGCAAGCACATCGTGATGGTCAACGTCGAGGCCGACGTGCTGGCGGGCCCGCTGCTCGCCGAAGAGGCGCGTGCCGCCGGCGTCGTCTACTCGATGGCCTACGGCGACCAGCCGGCGCTGACCTCCGAGCTGGTCGACTGGGCGCGCGCCTGCGGCTTCTCGGTGGTGTGCGCCGGCAAGGGCACCAAGTACCTGCCGCTCTACCACACGGTGACGCCCGACGACGTGTGGGGCCACTACGGCCTGACGCCGGAGGAGGCCAAGCGCGCCGGCATGAACCCGCAGATGTTCAACTCGTTCCTCGACGGCACCAAGTCGGCGATCGAGATGGCGGCGATCGCCAACGCCTGCGAGCTCGACGTGCCGCAAAACGGCCTCGCCTTCCCGCCGTGCGGCGTCGACGACCTGCCGCACGTGCTGCGGCCGGCGAGCGCCGGCGGCCTGCTCGAGCGCGAGGGCATGGTCGAGGTCGTCTCGTCGCTCGAGCGCGACGGCCGTCCGGTGTTCCGCGACCTGCGCTGGGGCGTCTACGTCGTCTTGAAGGCGCCCAACGACTACGCCGCCGCGTGCTTCAAGCAGTACGGCCTCAAGACCGACGACTCGGGCCGCTACGCCGCGATGTACAAGCCCTATCACCTGATCGGGCTCGAGCTCGCCATGTCGATCCTGTCGGCGGCGCTGCGCCGCGAGCCGATCGGCCAGACGCGCGATTTCCGCGGCGACGTCGTCGCGGTCGCCAAGCGCGCGCTGAAATCCGGCGAGACGCTCGACGGCGAGGGCGGCTACACGGTGTGGGGCAAGCTCACGCCGGCGGCGCGCAGCCTGGCCGACGGCGCGCTGCCGATCGGGCTCGCCCACAAGGTGACGCTGACGCGCGACATCGCCGCCGGCGCCACCGTGCGCTGGGCCGATGTCCAGATGCCCGACAGCGACGCCGCCAACGTGCGCCGCGCCATGGAGCAGCGCTTCGCCGGCAAGGCGCAGTCCGGGGCCAAGGCCGCCGAGTAGCCGCGGAGGCCGTCGCCCCGCCTGAATTTCCAGGCCCAATGCAGGCGTCCGCCGTCCATGACCGACTTTCGTCGAGGTCATGGCGCGGGTCGTCATCATGACGACGGTGTCGCAGATCATTCATGACATGAGCAGGGGCTGCTCGTGTCGCTGGACCGCCACCCCCCACGGGGGCGAGGGCTACTTCCCGGCGCGGACCAGGCGGCCGGGGAGCGCGCCGGTGTGCTCGCCGTTCTCGAAGGTCGGCGTGCCGGCGCACAGGGTCGCGCGATAGCCGTCGACATGCTGCACCAGGCGGCGGCCGCCGGCCGGCAGGTCGGCGATGATCTCGGGCGGGTGCAGCCGCAGCGCGTCGAAGTCGATCAGGTTGACGTCGGCGCGCAGGCCGGGCTGGAGCCGGCCGCGATCCTTGAAGCCGAAGAAGTCGGCGGTCTCGCTGGTCTGCATCTGGACCAGCCGCTCGACCGGCAGGCGCGGCCCGCGTTTGCGATCGCGGCCCCAGTGCGCGAGCATGAAGCTCGGCACCGAGGCGTCGGCGATCGAAGCGTAGTGCGCGCCGCCGTCGCTCAGGCCGAGGAAGGTCACCGGATCGACCAGCATGTCGTGGACGATGCGCAGATTGTCCTCGACATAGTTGGTGACCGGGAAGAACAGGAAGCGGTCGAGCCCTTCGGTCAGATAGTCGTAGGCGACCTCCTGCGGCTCGCGGCCGGTGCGCGCGGCGATCGCGGCGACGCTGGCCTCGGGCGCCGGCTCGTAGTCGGGCGGGTTGCCCATCACGAACATGCGGTCCCAGCGCGTCGTCACGTACACGCGGTTCTGCGACAGCTTGGCGAGCTCGCTGTCCATTGCGCCCTCGGCGAGCAGCGCGCGCTTGAGCGCGGGGTCGCGCAGGCGCTGCAGCCGCTGCTCGGGCGTCAGCGCGTCGAGCGCGCGGTAGCTCGGCCGGATCGAGAACGGGTTGAGCGAGGTCGCGACGCCGAGGATCACGCCGACCGGACGCCCGGCGACCTGGGCCGACACCATCGCGCCGTCGGCGCGCGCCTTGCGCACGCCGTCGAGGATGCGCTGCCAGCGCGCCGGATCCTTGTAGCGGTCGGTCAACAGGAACCACACCGGCCGGCCGGTCTCCTTGCCGAGCCGGGTGATCCAGGCGAACTCCTCGGCCTCGTCGTCGAAGTCGCTGTTCATGCCGAAGGCGCCGGCGCCCGCCGCGCCGAGCGCGCGGCCGATGCCGAGCAGCTCGGCGACCTCGGCGTTGCGGCCGGGCACGTGGTCGCCCTTGGTGGTCTTGTGCGAGTTGGTGCGCGAGGTCGTGAAGCCGAATGCGCCGGCGCGGATCGCCTGCTCGGTCAGCCGGCTCATCGCCGCGATGTCGTCGGCGGTCGCGGGCTCGCGCCGGATCGCGCGCTCGCCCATCACGTAGACGCGCAGCGGGTGGTGCGGCACCTGCGCGCCGATGTCCATCGTGCGGTTCATGCCGCCGAGCACGTCGAGGAACTGCGGGAAGCTCTCCCAGTCCCAGCTCATGCCCTCGGTCAAGGTGATGCCGGGGATGTCCTCGACGCCTTCCATCAGGTCGACCAGCGCGTCGCGATGCTCGCGCTTCACCGGCGCGAAGCCGACGCCGCAATTGCCGAACAGGATGGTGGTGACGCCGTGCCACGACGACGGCGCGAGGATCGGATCCCAGGTCGCCTGGCCGTCATAGTGGGTGTGCACGTCGACCCAGCCCGGCGTGACCAGCAGGCCGTTGGCGTCGATCTCGCGCCGCCCCGGCCCCGCCTTGCCGCCGACCGCGGCGATCGTCTGGCCGTCGATCGCGATGTCGCCGGTGACCGTCTTGGCGCCGGTGCCGTCCACGATGGTGCCGCCGCGGATCACGATATCGTGCATCGAAACGCTCCTGGAGGGCTGGAAGGGAGGGGCTTGCAGGGGCTGCTTATCGATCGCTCAGCATGCGCCTTTCGCCGCGCCCGGACAAGTCGGGGCACACCGCTCCCATGCCCGCCTCGCATTCCAGCCATGACGTCGCCGGTACGGCAGCCGGAGCGTCGCCACATCCACGTGTAATGCGTTGGTGATGATGGACGGCCGCACGCCGGGGCTCGAGCCGCCGGCCAGGAATGTCGGGAAGCAGGATGTGATGTCGGCACTTCGAACCGTCGCATGGTTGGTCGGCCTGCAATTCGCGATCGGCGCCGGGGCGCTCGCTCTCTCGCTCCACGAGCGTCACGTCGAACGGGTCGACTGCGGCAAACCGGCGCTGGTCGCGACCGTCACCGGCTACAACCTTTGGAAGCTCCACGAGTGCGCGCCGGGCGCCAACTCCGTCTATCTGATGACGCCACCGGTCGTCGGCGGCGTGCCCGAGCGGAGCGCCGCCCGCGACCCGGCCATCTGACGCCGCCGGCCCGCCGCTACGCCTTGCCCTGCTCGGCGCGGATCTCGGCGAAGGTCTTCTTGGCGACCAGCATGGCCTCGCGGATGACCGGCACGCCGACATAGCCGGAGAGGTGGATCAGCGCCTCGGTCAGCTCGTCCTCGGTCCAGCCCTGGCGCAAGGCGAAGCGCAGGTGGATGGCGAGCTCGGGCTCGCGCGCGGTGGCGGCGTCCGAGATCACGCAGATCAGGGTGCGGGTCTTGAGGTCGAGCCCGGGGCGCGTCCACAAGGCGCCGAACACGGTCTCGGTCGCGACGTCGATGAATTTCTTCATCACGGGGTCGCTGTAGGTCGTCGCGTTGGCCTTATCGACCGCCGCGTCGCCGTAGAGCTGCCGCCTGAGCGCCGCGCCCTTCTTGTAGAGCTCGCTTTCCGCCATCGTCGTTCCTCCATGGGTTGAGTCGTTAAAACGCCGCGTCATGCCCGCGAAAGCGGGCAACCAGAGTCACGAACACCGCGCCCGCGACTCCTGGATCCCCGCTTGCGCGGGGATGACGGGAAAAATCCGGACACGAACCTACGCCAGGTCGAGCCGCACGGCGACGGCGGCGCTGGCGATCACCGCGACGTCGCCCGCCGCATCGTCGGGCACGTCGAGACCGCCCTTGACCACCCGAACCGTCACGGTGCCGTGCGGCAAGGCGCGCTGGACGGCGATCGGGTCGACGCGCTCGGGGCGCTGCACGCCGATCGTGACCTCGACCAGCATCGCCTCGCGCTTGACGTCGAGGCTGCGGATCATCGACAGCGAGCTGTGGTGGATGGCGTCCTGCACGGCGCGCACCGCCGCCTTGGTGTAGTCGCCGCCGTGCAGGTCGTTGCCGGCGCCGAGCTCCAGGATGACGCGCTTCGCCGTCATGGCCGCTTCCCGTCGGCGACGTCGAGATAGACGACCGCGGCGGCGTGCGCGAGCACCGTCGAGTCGGTGCCGGCGTCGTTGGGGATCTCGAGCCCGCCCTCGACCACGGTGACGGTCCCGGTGCCGTGCGGCAGCACCGCGAGCACGGCGGCCTTGTCGACGCGCTCGGGCTTGGGCACGCCGATCGTGACCGCGACCTGCATCGCGTCGGCCGACTGCCCGAGCGCTGCGCCGACCGTGAGCGAGTTGTGCCACAGCGCGTCCTCGAGCGCGCGCACCGCCGCCTTGGTGTAGTCGGCGCCGCGAATGTCGGTGCCCATGCCGATCTCGAGCACCATG
>DATJNS010000495.1:0-10203 GCA_035507915.1 Candidatus Sulfotelmatobacter sp. | reverse complement strand
GACGTTCATGCCGGCGCCCGGCCGGTAGAGGTTGGCGACGATCAGCCCGAGCACGAGCGCCGCGGTCGAGACGATCTCGAAATAGACCAGAGACTTGACGCCGACCTGGGCGATCCGGCGCATGTCGCCCATCTTGGCGATCCCGACCACCACGGTGGCGAAGATGAGCGGCGCGATCACCATGCGGATCGCCTTGATGAAGGCGTCGCCGAGCGGTTTCATCTGCGCCGCCAGCCCGGGATCCGCGACGCCGAGCGCCGCGCCGATCACGATCGCGATCAGGACTTGCGTGTAGAGCTTGGCGTACCATGGGCGACGCGTCGGCGCCGGCATCGCGTCGGCGCCGCCGTGGGCGGCCATCATTTCGGATCCTCCCGAGGTCGCGCTCAGGCGCGCATCTTGACGACCACCTTGATGGCGTCCTCGATGCGCTCGCGCGCGTACTTGAGCGCGGTCGGCAGCGCGTCGAGCGGAAAGCTGTGGGTATGCACCAGCTTGGCGTCGAAGCGCCTGGCCTTCATCAGCGCCATCGCGCGGTGGGTGGCGCTCTTGCCCTCGCCGCGGATGCCGAACACGTAGATGTTGTTGCGCACCAGATGCGCGATGTCGACCAGCGCCGGCTCGTGCGGGAACGCCGCCAGGCAGATGCGCCCGCCGCGATTGACCATCTGGCCGGCCTCGTTGAGCGCGTTGGGCGCGCCCGAGCACTCGAGCACGAACTCGACGCCGTGCCCCTCGGTGATGCGCTTGACCGCGGCGACCGCGTCCTCGTTGCGCGCGTTGACGACGTGATCGGCGCCGAGCTTCTTGCCCAGCTCGAGCCGCGCGTCGCGCGTGCCGGTCAGGATCACGGGATCGGCGCCCAGCGCCTTGGCGACGCCGACGCCGAGCAGGCCGATCGGCCCCGGACCGACGACCACGACGCCCTGCCCCGCGATCAGCCCGCCCAGCACGTCGAGCCCGTACATCGAGGTGCCGGCGGTGACCACCAGGGTCGCCTCCTCGTCCGACATCCAGTCCGGCACGTGGACCAGCGTGTTGATGCTGTTGACCGCGTACTGCGCGAAACCGCCATCGGTCGAGAAACCGTTGGCGCGATGGCCCTTCTCCGGCTTGCCGTAGTTCAGGCACGACGTGTACATGCCCTCGCGGCAGCGCTCGCAACGCCCGCAGCCGGCATGGACCTCGACGGTCACGCGATCACCGATCTTGTACTCGTCGACCGCCGGCCCGAGCTTCACCACCGTGCCCATGTACTCGTGGCCGAAGGTGAAGTTCTTGTTGAACGGCAGGCCGCCGCCGACCGAGGCCGGCACGCCGTGGCTGACGATCTCAAGGTCGGTCGCGCATACCGCGCAGGCGTCGATGCGCACCAGCACCTCGGCGGCCCTGGGCTCGGGCACCGGTTTCTCGACCTGCTTGATCTCGTCCGGGCCGCCGAGCACCCAGGCCTTCATGGTGGCCGGGATCGCGTACTCGTTGGCGCCGTGCTGTGCGGCCATTGGGGTTCTCCTCGGCAAGCAGCCGGGGTGAGCTTATAGCGTCGCCCGCTCAGCCGGCCAACGGCTTTGCCACCAGCGTGCGCATGAACGTCTGCATGCCGTAGTGGAAGGCGATGAAGGCGCCGAGTTCCATGATTTGCGCCTCGCTATAGTGTTGCTTGAGCTCGGCGTACATCGCCGCATCGACCGCCCACGGCGCGCGGTACATGTGATCAGCATAGCGCAGCGCGCATTTTTCGGCCGCGTTCAAGCAATCTGCGGTTTCGTAGTTGCCGCATCCGGCCTCGATCTCGGCGTCGGTCAGGCCGGCGCGCCGGGCGCGCGCCGAGCGCAGCGCGGCGAAATAGGGATCGCCGGCGAACCGCGCCAACTGGATGCGGATGATCTCCTTGAGGCGGTGATCGACGTTGCCCTCGGCGTGCGACATGAGGAGCGCCCGCATCAGCACCTTGGCGTGATCCGGAACGCGCGCGAGGATGCGCGGGAACAGCGCGTCGGGCACGCCCAGCGCCTCGGCCTCGGCGATCAGCGCGCGCAGCTCGGGATCGGCGATCTCCTCGGGCGCGAGCGGCGCGATGTGCGACATCAACCGACCCCCGCGCCGCTCAGCGACGCCGGCGCGCTGCCGTAGAGGCGCGCGGATTCCTCCTGGCCGACCAGCCGGCCGTCGGGCGAGAACAACGGATAGAATTTCAGCGTGCCGAAGAACGTGTGATAGCCGATGTTGAAGCCGATGAACGCGCCGAGCTCGACGATCTCGGCGTCCGAGTAGTGCGCGCGCAAGGCGTCATAGAACGCGCCGTCGATCGCATCGGGATCGGTCGCCATCAGCTCGGCGTAGCGCAGCGCAAGCTTCTCGGACGCGGAGAAATTGGGGCTGTCGGCGTAGCGCTCGATGCCCTCGTCCAGCCGTTCCTCGTCGAGACCCTGCCGCTTCGCCGAAGCGGACCGCACGTTGCCTCAATAGCTGCAGGAGGCCATGCGCGACAGCATGACCCGGATGATCTCCTTCAGCGTGTGGGATATGCGCCCGGTGTTGAACACCGTGCTCCAGGCGACGAACATCGCTTCGGCGAGGTCGAGATTGTGGCCCATCACGGCGTGGAAGCCGGGATCGGGCGCCCGGTGCTCGAGGCACTGGTCGATGTAGGGCCTGAGCTTGGTGCGGCGCAGATCCTCGATGTCGAGCAGCGTGATGTTCGCCATGCCCCCTGCCCTACTGCTCCATGACGACGTGCCGTTCCTTGATGACCTTACCCCATTTCGCCAGGTCTTTGGCAACCAGCGCCCCGAGCGCCTCGGGCGTCGAGCCGACGCCGACCACGCCGATCTGCTTGAAGCGCGCCTCGACCTCGGGCATGCGCACGACCTTGGCCGTATCGCCGGTGATCTTCGCGACGATGGCGTGCGGCGTCCGCGCCGGCGCGAACAGCGCGAACCAGGCCGAGACGTCGTAACCCGGCACCGTCTCGGCGACGGTCGGCAGCTCCGGCACGATCGGGCTGGGCGCGGCCGTCGTGATGGCGATGCCGCGAAGCTGGCCGCCGCGCACGTATTCGATCATGGCGGAACCGCCGAACCAGAAGTCGACCCGGCCCGCGATCGTATCGGTGAGCGCCGGCGCGTCGCCACGATAGGGCACGTGAGTCATCTCGATATTGGCGAGCTGGTTGAGCAGCTCGCCGGCCAGATGCGGGATCGTGCCGACGCCGGGCGAGGCAAAGGTGACCTTGTCCTTGCGCTCGCGGGCGAACGCGACCAGCTCGGCGATGGTTTTCACCGGCGAGTTCGGCGGCGCCATGACGAGGAGCGGAAACGTGCAGACCAGCGAGACCGGCGCCAGATCGCTGAGTTCATAATGCAGCTCGCGGTAGACGAAGCGGCTGGTCGTCAGCGAGGTCGTGCCCATGAATATCGTGTAGCCGTCGGGCTCGGACCGGGCGACCATCTCGGCGGCGAGATTGGTGCCGGCACCCGGCTTGTTGTCGACGACGACCTGTTCGCCCCACATCTGCGACAGCCGATCGGCGACGATGCGCGAGACCACGTCGGTCGAGCCGCCGGGCGGGAACGGCACGACCAGGTGCACGGGCCGGGTCGGCCACTTGTCGGCGAGCGCGGGAACGGCCAGCGTCGACGCGAGCACCGCCACCGCGATGGTCGCGAACAATCGACGGCGCTCGAGGCTGAACCCCGTCCACGGCAGACGCACGACGGCTCTCTGCATCGTTTCCCCCTGTCGCTTCTAGTCGTTTTGATCGTTTTGTCGTTTTGAGAACTATTCGCCCGAAGCGGGACGGCGTCAATGACGCTGGCGTGACACGCGTTCCGCGCATGCCGAGCCGGGCAGGACGCGAGGTTCGGAGCGGTCCCACGCCGTAGCTGCCCGGCGCCCACGGCGTTAGACTCCGGGGCAACCGACGGCGCCAGACCGTGAGAGGGAGGACAGCATGAAACGCCGAACCGTTCTGAAGGGCACGCTCGTCGGCGCCGCCGCGGTGGCGATGCCGTTCGTCGCGCGCGCCCAGGCGAGCACGAAGCTCAGCTTCCTGACCTGGAACATCGCCGACCAGGAGGCGCTGTTCAAAGACGAGTTCGCCGACTTCCAGCGGACCCACAAGGGCGTCGAGATCGAATGGCTCGACAAGAAAGGCCCTGATCTGCCGGCGTTCTATCAAACCCAGCTGGTCGCCGGCACGGCGCCCGACGTGGTCGATCTCCAAGGCGCCATCTGGGTCGAATACGCCGCAAACGGCGCGCTGCTCGACCTCACGCCCTACCTCGCCAAGGAGCCCGACGTGGCGCGGCTCTACAACCCGGACTACCTCGCGAGCTGGCGCTACGAGGGCAAGACCTACATGCTGCCCTTCTACATCGCCAAGACGCTGCTCTATTACAACAAGATGATGTTCAAGGAGGCCGGGCTCGCCGGTCCGCCGACCAGCTTCGACGAGCTGATCGAGTTTTCCGGCCGCATGGTGAAGGGCGAGAAGAGCGGGTTCCTCACGCTCAACTTCGACTGGCTGTACTGGCCCCTGTTCAAGATGAACGGCGTCGACCTCCTGACCCCGGACCTCAAGAAGCCGGCGTTCAACACGCCGACCGCCGTCGCGGTGCTCGACCGGCTCGCCAAGGCGACCCAGAGCGGCGCGATCAACAAGATCGCCTGGACCGGGCGCTGGGTCGAGCCGAACGGCGCGTTCGCCGGCGGCACCGTCGGCATGCTGCACGCGCACTCGTCGTCCTACTTCTTCGTCAAGGGCCAGGGCCCGTGGATCAACCGCGACACGCTCGGCGTCGCGCAGGCGCCGGGCTACTGGGCGACGCCGACCAACCACGGCTTCGCGATCTCGAAGACCAGCAAGCATCCCGACCTCGCCTGGGAGTTCATCAAGCTCCTCACCGGCAACCGCTGGGCGACCGAGTTCGCGCGCCGGCGCAAGCTGCTCACCGGCACGATCCAGGCCGACAAGGACGGGCTCGAGCTGATCCGCAAGGAGGATCCGCTGGGCGGCGAGGTGCTGCAGACCCAGCTCGAGCACACCGACAAGTTCACCGGCAACTGGCCGCTGCCTTACGACGCCGCGCTCAAGGACGCCTTCTATCCCGAGATCCAGAACGCCGTGCTCGGCCGCAAGACCGCCCAGACGGCGCTGGCCGACGCCGAACGCGCGGTCGAGCGCGTGATGCGCCGGCGCGCCTGAGCCGCGCGCGACGGCGGTCCGCGGCGTGACCAACGCGGTGGCACGGCGCCGTCCGAGGCGCGCGCCGATCAAGCGGGCGACGATGATCTGGTGCCTGCTCGCGCCCTCGCTCGCGATCTTCCTCGCCTATCGCGTCCTGCCGCTCGCCTGGAACGTCGTGCTGTCGTTCGAGGACTGGTCGCCGCTGCACCCGGCGCGCTGGATCGGCTGGGACAACTACGACGAGATGCTGTTCGACGACGACGTGTTCTGGCAGGCCCTGTGGAACACGCTCCTCTTCATGGCGAGCGCACCGATCGCGATCGCGATGGCCCTCGGGCTGGCGCTGCTCGTCAACGCCGACATCCGCGGGCGCGACGTCTATCGCACCATCGTCTTCCTGTCCTACCCGCTGATGACGGTGGCGGTCGCGATCATCTGGCGCTGGATGTTCGACGAGCGGGTGGGCCTGATCAACTACGTCGCGCGCTCGCTCGGCCTCGTCGATCGGCCGATCGAGTTCCTGAACTCGTTCGACTGGGCGCTGCCGTCGGTGATCGTCGCCAACATCTGGCAGACGCTCGGCTTCTACATGATCGTGCTGCTGACCGGGCTGCAGAGCATCCCGCCCGAGCTGCGCGAGGCCGCGGCGATCGACGGCGCCGGCGCGGTCCGCCGGTTCTGGGCCATCACGCTGCCGCTGCTGCGACCTGCCGTGTTCCTGTGCTTCGTGATCGGCATGCTGAACTCGTTCACCAGCTTCGATCTCGTCTACGTGATGACCGGCGGCGGCCCCGGTCGGGCGACCGAGCTCCTGGTCACCTACATCTACAAGCTCGGCTTCGCCCAGACGCGGTTCGACTACGCGGCCGCCGTCACGGTGTTCTTCTTCGCGCTGCTGATCTCGGTGACGGCGGTCGCCAACCGCCTGTCGGGCGACGACGCCGGTGCGATGCGGGCCGACTGATGCACCGCTACCCGCGCTGGCCCATCCATCTGGCGCTGCTCGCGATCTCGATCGCCATGCTCGTGCCGTTCTACTGGGTGCTCAAGACGAGCGTGACCGGCGAGAACATCTTCAGCTACCCGCCGAGCCTGATCCCGCACGCGCCGCATCCGTTCTATTACGTCGACGTCTGGTACTACATCCCGTTCGCGCGCTACTTCCTGAACAGCGTCGCGGTCTCCGTCCTCACCGTGGCGGCCAACGTGACGCTCAACGCCATGGCGGGCTACGCGCTGACGCGCGACTTCGCGGGCAGGCGCGTCTTCCTGATGCTGTTCCTGTCCTGCATGATGGTGCCGTTCCAGGCGACCATCATCCCGGCCTACCTGATCACCGGCCGGCTCGGCCTGCTCGACTCCTATCTCGGGCTGGCGCTGCCGCAATGCTCGACCATCGTGTGCATCTTCGTCTTCAAGGCGAGCTTCGAAGCGGTGCCCTCGGCGCTCGCCGACGCCGCGCGGATCGACGGCCTGTCCGACTGGGGCATCATCTGGCGCATCATGCTGCCGCTGTCCAAGGCCGCGGTCGCGACCAACGTGATCCTGTCGTTCATCTGGTCGTGGAACAACTTCCTGTGGCCCCTGATCGTGACGCGCAGCGCCGACATGCAGACCCTGCCGCTCGGCCTCGCGCGGTTCCTCTCCTACCAGGAGGACACCACCGGCGCGCTCTACGCCTTCTGCATCATGGTGCTGGCGCCCGGCATCCTGCTCTTCCTGCTGGCGCAGAAGGAGTTCATCGAGGGCCTGGCTGCGGGCGCGACCAAGGGATGAACCAAGGAATGATCGGCGCGCCCCCCGACCGGCCGCGCTGGCGCCGGCTGCTGCTCAACCGCTTCGTCCTGGTGCCGGGCGTCCTCGCGCTCGTCGTCGCGCTGTGGAACGTCTATGTCGGGCTGCACGACCACGGGCGGGTCGCCGGCCGTGTCGCCGATGCGGCCGGCCGGCCGGTCGCCGACGCCACCGTGGTCCTGTGGGTGCTCGACTTCACGACCTACGTCGAGACGTCGCGCACGACCACCGGGCCCGACGGCAGGTTCGTGATCCACGACAACCCGTCGCACAACATCCAGATCGGCGCGGAAAAACCCGGCGTCGGCCGCTCGACGCGCATTCCCGTGCGCCTCTATTTCCGCGCCGAGGACGTAACCCTGCGCGACCCGCTGGTGCTGAAAGGCAGGGACTAGACGACCTCGGCGACGCCCGCTCCTTCCTTCCATAATCCGGAAGGGTGGCTCCCGGAATCTCCGGGATCACCACGGATCGTGGAAGCCCCAATGTCCTTGGCGACGGCCGGGACGGCCGCCTCGTCAGCCAAGGAGACCGACATGTCCGCCG
Source organism: Candidatus Sulfotelmatobacter sp. (assembly GCA_035507915.1). Lineage (GTDB taxonomy): Bacteria > Pseudomonadota > Alphaproteobacteria > Elsterales > Elsteraceae > JACQAI01. The sequence continues at coordinate 2,675 of DATJNS010000495.1, read as the reverse complement.
CAGCTTCGAAGGGTGTCGCATTGGTCACCGGCGCATCGACCGGCATCGGTGCGGTGTATGCCGATCGGCTCGCGCGACGCGGCTACGACCTGATCCTGGTCGCGCGCAACCGTCCCCGCCTCGACAGCCTGGCGCGCCGGCTGGCAACCGAGACCGGCCGGTCGATCGAGGTCCAGGTCGCCGATCTCGACGCCGCGGCCGATCTCGCGCGGATCGAGCAGACGCTCCGCGCCGATCCCCGCATCACGCTGCTGGTCAACAATGCCGGCGTCGCGGCGACGACCCCCTTGCTGCAGTCCGACGCCGACCGGATGGACGCAATGATCCGCCTCAACGTCGGCGCGCTCACCCGGCTGACCTATGCGGCGGCGCCCGGTTTCGTCGCGCGCGGCGGCGGCACGATCATCAACATCGCCTCGATCGTGGCGGTCGCGCCGGAGACCCTCAACGGCGTGTACGGCGCCACCAAGGCGTTCGTGCTCGCGTTCAGCCAATCGCTCCACCACGAGCTCGCCGCCAAGGGCGTGCGCGTCCAGGCGGTCCTGCCCGGTGCGACGGCGACCGAGCTGTGGGAACGCGCCGGCAAGCCGGTGAGCCAGCTGCCGCGCGAGATCGTGATGACCGCGGAGGACATGGTCGACGCCTCGCTCGCCGGCCTCGACCAAGGCGAGCTCGTCACGCTACCCGCGCTGCACGAGAGCGCCGACTGGGACCGGTTCGAGGCGGCGCGGCGCGCGATGTTCGGCAAGCTGTCGAACGCCATCCCGGCGCCGCGCTACGGGCACCGGCGGACCGCCGCGGCCTGACGCGGCATCGTCGTTCACCAAGGGCGAACGACGATGCCGGCGGCGCGCGGCGGTTAGCGCCGGGGCTCAGTCGTCGCCCGCCAGCGCCGGCGCGAGGTGCATGTCGCCGTCCGTGTTGATCTCCTCGAGCGAGCGGCGCGCGGTCTCCGGGATCACGAACAGGGTGCAGATCGCCCCGACGATCGAGGTGACGGCGAGCAGCCAGATCACCCCCTGCTCGCCCAGCAGCCCGAACAGCAGCGGGAACACGAAGGCCGAGATCGAGGCGCCGATGCGCCCACCCACCACCGTGATGGCCTGGGCGATCGAGCGGATGCGCGTCGGGCTGACCTCGACCCCGAGCAGCCCGGCGCCGGCGACCGTGCCGGGCCCGACCACGATCATGACGTTGTAGAGGCCGTACAGCACGAACCCGAGCACCGGTATCGCCGCGACCGCGTCGTGCAGCGAGGCGAACAGGCCGAGCGCGATCGCCGAGCCGACGAAACCGATCACGAGCAGGCGTTTGCGCCCGGTCGCATCGACCAGCAGGGCGCCGAGCACCGCCGCCGGCAGGATGAAGAACACCGGCACGAGCAGCCCGAACAGGCTCGGCGACAGGCCGAGGCCCTTGGCGATCAGCGACGGGCCGAACAGGATGCCGGAGTAGATCACGATGTCGAACAGGAGCCAGATCAGCGCCGCGCCGAAGATCGCCGGGGCGTGCGCCGCGAACACGTCGCCGAACCGGCGCCAGTCGCGCGCCGGCGCGCGCACCGGCGGGGCGCCCGCGATCTGCGCGACCACGCGTGCCGCGGCCGCGTTGTCGCCGGCGACCCGGGCAAGGAAGCGCGCGGTCTCCGGCATCTTGCGGCGCAGATAGAGCACCGACAGCGCCGGCACCGCGCCGAACGCCAGCACGATCCGCCAGCGCAGATCGGGCGACGTGTCGAGCCCGATCAGGAGCAGCGACATCAGGGCCGCGCCGAGCGCGCCGGCCTGCCACATCACGCCGAAGCCGAGCGCAATCTTCTTGCCCCGATTGGGGCGGTTGGCGTGCTCGGCCATGATGGTGGGCGACAGCACGTAGTCGGCGCCGATGCCGATGCCGAGCACGAAGCGGATCGCGATCAGCCACCACAAGGTCGGGGCGAAGATCTGCGCGAACGCCATCACGGCCATCAGCATGACGTCGTAGCCGTAGAATTTCTTGCGGCCGCGCTGCGCCAGCGGCCCGAAGATCAGCGCGCCGCGCCGCGCCGACCAGCGCCGAGCCGGCGAGCGCGCCGCTCTCGAAGCCGGTGAGGTGGTCGACGCCGAAGCTCGCCAGAACGAGCGGCAGCACGATGCCGATCGAGGCGAGGTCGTAGCCGTCGGTGAACACCCCCATGCCGGTGGTGAACAGGGTGAGCCAATGGAAGCCCTTGAAGGGCTGCTCATCGAGCGCGGCGAAAGATTGCTCGGTGGCCATGCGCAGTCTCTCCTGGTTGGACACGCGTCGCGTCCCCAGGTAGCGCCCGACTGTGACGCTGCGGTTGCAACCGCGTGAACCTTCGCCGCCTGCGACGATGCGCGCTGCGACGACGTGCTGCATGGCCTTCGATCGATATCGTCTCCCTGCACGATAGCCAGCCAGGCGGAACTTGCCGAACACAACGCGATCGTCGGCTCGCTCAAGTATGGCAGGGACTTTCCGTCTGCGCTTCCGCCGTTGCCTCGTGGACCCGCACCTCGATCCTCATCCTTCGCGTTCGATCTGAGGCGCTGCGGAAGTAAATCGCCCAAACCGCTTCTTCGCGAATGCCTTACCCGATCCAGACTTGAAGTAGCGCTCAAGCTGTCGTGCGGTAACCTCATCCTCGACCGCGATGTAGCACTTCAGCGTTGCCG
>DATJNS010000494.1:0-6759 GCA_035507915.1 Candidatus Sulfotelmatobacter sp. | reverse complement strand
CGGCAACGGCAACGACACAGTGGTGCTGACGTCACCGATCGTGGGCGCGACGATCGATCTGGGTTCGGGCAGCGACACCCTGACGCTGGCGAACGGCCCCAACAGCGTGACGGTCGCGAACGTCGAGTCGATCCTCGGCGGGAGCGGCGCCGACATGTTCGTACTGACCGCCGCGTTGGTGGGCGGCACGATCGACCTCGGCGGCGGCGCCGACACCCTGACCCTGGCGAACGGCGCCAACAGCATCAACGTGGCAAACATCGAGTCCATCCTGGGCGGCAGCGGCAACGACACGATCGTGCTGACCGCAGCGCTGGCGGGCGGGACCATCGATCTCGGAGGGGGCACCGATACGCTGGTGCTGTCCGGCCTGAACGACACCGTCACGGTGGCCAATATCGAGAGCATCACCGGCGGTAACGGCGACGACAGCATTGCGCTGACCGGCAGCACCAACGTCACCTTGACGGAAGGCAATGGCGACGACGTGCTGACCGACAATGGCAGCGGCAACAATGTCATCAGCTTCTCGGATAGCGGGCCCCATCACGTCAATGTCACGTTGGGCTCGGGCAACGATACGGTGACGTTGGGCAGCGGGGCCGACACCATAGCCCTGGGCAGCGGCCATGACAGCCTCACCGTAGGGGCTGGGAATGACTTGTTCGTGGTCGGACATGGCGACTTCAACGCCAATGACTCGATCTCCGCAAGCACCAGCCTCGGCAACGACACCATTCAGTTCAACGGCGCATCCGACAGCCTGGTCCTGAACGGCGGCAGCGCGGACCTGCATATCACGACCAGCTTCACGAGCCTGACGATCGACGCCACCGGCGCGACCGGGAGCGACACGATCGACGCCAGTTCGTTGGGCGGCACCCACGGCATCACAATTCTCGCGGGCAATGGCGGCGATTCGATCGTCGGCACCGGGTTGGGCGATACGATCACGGGGGGCACCGGGGCCGACACCATCACGGAGGGTGCAGGTGCCAACTCGATCACGGGTGGCGTCGGCAACGACTCGATCAATGTCGGCAACGGCGCCGATACGATCACCGTCGGCGGTGGCGCCGATACGATCGTTGCCGGCACCGGCGCCGACTCGATCAGCGTCGGCAACGGCGCTGATACGATCGCGATCGGGAACGGCAGCGATACGCTCACGATCGGCACCGGCGCCGACACGATCAGCATTGGCAACGCCGCGGACACGATTGCAGGTGCCGACTCGATCACGCTCAACGGCACCAACACCGATGTCATCTACCAGAGCGTGGCGGACTCTGAACTCAACTATCTGCACCTGATCAACAATTGGAACGATACCGGCAGCGACGGCATCGATCTCACGAACGTGTTGAGCCAAGTTGCGGGCGCCAGCAGCACTCAAACCGGCACGCTGACCCTCTACAGCGGAGCGGTAGCCAACTTCTCGACGGCCAATGTGTCGGCCGAACTGCACACCTTGCTGACGAACGTCACCGAGGCGGCTGCGGGCGCGGACGAAATTCAGCTGACCTCCGGCGTAGTCACGAACACGTATCTCCACGTGGCAACCGGCGCGGGATACTCGGTTACGGACTTCTTGGTCGAGCTGCCGGGTACGCACAGCCTGCAGATTCTCAACGGGGTCGTGCATCACAGCTGACGACGCGGTCCACCGAGATCGCCAGCAGTCACACCTTGAGGGTCGGCCCCGACGGGGTCGTCCACCACCGAGCCTCCCGGCCGGTCCAGAACGTTGAAGCCACGATGAGCCGGAGCTAAGCTCCCGAAAATTCCGCTGGAGGAGCGCCCCGATGAAGAACGGCATGGTCATCATCGACGCCGACGGCCACGCCGTCGATGCCGAGGCGGTCTATCGCGAGCGGCTGCCCGAGAAATATCGCAAGCGCCAGACCATCTTCCCGGTCGACGGGTTCGACCGCCGCCAGGGCGGCAAGCTCGACAAGACCCCGAAATCGGCGGCGCAGAACCTGGCCGACAACGACAAGGAGGGCATCGACCTCCAGATCATCTACCCGACCGGCGGGCTGTTCCTGTCGAAGGTGCGCGACCACGACTACGCGATCGCGCTCGCCGCGACCTACAACGACTGGCTGGCCGACTGGTGCTCGGCCGACAAGAAGCGCCTGAAGGGCGTCGCGCTCGTGCCGCTGCATGTCGACGTCAAGGCCTCCATCAAGGAGATGGAGCGCGCAATGTCGACGCTCGGCACGGTCGGCGTGATGGTCAACACCTACGATCGCGCCCGCAACGTCGCCCACAAGGACTTCTGGCCGTTCTACGAGGAATGCGCGCGCCAGGGCGTCGCCGTCGCGTTCCACGCCTCGGGCAGCGACACCATGGACGGGCTCGGCCATTTCGAGACGTTTCTCGAGATCCACACCTTCTCGCACGCGCCCGAGCAGCTGATCGCCTGCACCGCCGTGATCTACTCGGGGCTGCTCGAGAAATACCAGGACCTGCGCGTGGCGTTCCTCGAGGCCGGCATCGGCTGGGTGCCGTTCTGGATGGAGCACATGGACGAGGAGTACGAGTTCCGGCGCTTCGACGCGCCGCTCCTCAAGATGAAGCCGTCCGAGTACATGACGTGCGGGCGCGTGTTCGTGTCGTGCGAGCCCGAGGAGAAGACCCTGCGCTACGCGACCGACTTCTTCCCGGCGGACAACATCCTGTTCGCGTCCGACTATCCGCACTGGGACGGTGAGTTCCCCTACGCGGTCAAGCACCTGGCCGACCGCAACGACATCCCGGCCGAGCTCAAGAAGAAGATCTTCTTCGACAATCCGCAGCGCTACTACGGCTTCACGGTCGACGCCAAGAGCTTCGCCAAGGCCTGACGCGACCGGCGCCGCGCGCGACCGGCGCGCCCACGAAATAGCAAGGGCCGCGCCGACAGCGGCGCGGCCCTTGTCCGGTCAGCCGCTCAGCTGTGCCAGCGGAACTGCTGCGGTTTGCGCGCCGAACCCTGCGAGATCACGATGTTGACCAGGGCGGGGCCGCGGTGGTTCATCGCCTCGTCGAGGGCGCCGCGGATCTTCTTGGGGTCCTCGACGAAGAAGCCCTTGCCGCCGAACGCCTCCATCATCTTGTCGTAGCGGGCGCCGTAGATCAGCGCGTTGGGCTTCAGGTTCATCATCGGGTTTTCGGGGATCTCCGGCATGCCCGGGCCGATGCCGCCGTTGTTCAAGACCACGATCTTGACCGGGAAGTTGTAGCGGACCAGCGTCTCCATCTCCATGCCGGAGAAGCCGATCGCCGAGTCGCCCGAGAGGTGGATGACCGGCCGGCTGGGCTGCACGATACACGCCGCGATGGCCTGGCCGAGACCAACCCCCATGGTGCCGTAGGTGCCGGCATTGAGGCACGACCGCGCATCGTGGACCGGCAGCATGGTGAGGCCGATATCCATCGTGCCGGCGCCCTCGGCGCTGAGGATCGAGTTCTTCGGCATCCAGGCGGCGATGTCGCGCAGCGCCCGGTAATAGTTGGCCGGCGCCGCGTCGTCGTCGAGCTGCGGCTTGATCGTCGCGGCGTTCTCGGTGGCCTTCTTGGTGATCATCTTGCGCCACGCCGAGTCGGTCGGATGGAACCACTGGCGGTTGCCCATCGCCTTGTTCATCTGCGCCATGATCGCCTTGCCGTCGCCGAGCAGCGCGACTTCCGTCGGCTTGTTGTGGCCGATCTCCTCGGGCGCGATGTCGAGCTGGATGACCTTGACGTCCTTGGCGAAGCGCGGCGGCAGGCCGAAATGGAAGATCCAGTTGAACCGCGCGCCCATCAGGAAGATGACGTCGGCTTGCTGCAGCGCCAGGGTGCGCGCCGCCGCGACCGACAGCGGATGGTCGTCCGGCATCACGCCCTTGCCCATCGGCGAGCGCAGGAACGGCAGCTGGGTTTTCTCGATGAAGGCGCGGACCTCGGTCTCGGCGTGCGCCCACGCCATGCCCTTGCCGACCAGCACCAGCGGCCGCTCGGCCTTTTGCAGCAGGTTCAGCGCCGCCTCGACGTTCTCCTCCGGCGCCACGCTGCGCGGCGCCTCCGGCACGCGCTCGACCTGGACGACTTTGTCGAGCTCGCATTTTCCCGTGATGATGTCGTCGGGCATGTCGAGATAGCTGGCGCCGGGACGCCCGTAGATCGCCTGCCGGGTCGCCATCTCGACGTAATAGGGGATGCGCTGGACGCTCTCGATGCCGTGGGCGAATTTGCAGAACGGCGTGGCAATCAGGACCTGGCGCTCCTCCTGGAACGCGCCCATGCCGCCGCGATAGGTCTCCGAGGCGCCGCCGATCAGGATCATGGGCCAGCAGTTCTGCTGGGCATTGGCGAGGCCGGCGAGACCGTGCACCACGCCCGGGCCGGTCACGGTGATGCAGGCGCCCGGACGGCCGGTCATATAGCCGTAGGCCTGCGCGGCGTAGGAGGCGGTCTGCTCGTTGCGCATACCGATATAGGCGACGCCTTCCTTCTGCGCGGCCGTGGCGATCGGACCGACCGGAAACCCGACGACCCCGAACAGGTGATCGATGCCTTGTTGTTTGAGGCTCCGCGCGATCAGCGTAGCGCCGTCGATTTCACTCATGATTTCCTCCTCGTGACCCTATGCCACGAGATTACGCATTGAAGGCGGGGCCGCGAAAGGGGTTTCCGGCCGGGCGCCGGCCCGGCAGTCTCCGGGCCCGGCGCGATCCGCGGCCTCGCCAGCCGGCCGGCGTCGGGCGTCAGACGTCAGACGCGCGCCGTCCGGCTTCCGGCGTCCCGCCCCTGCAGCGCCCGATTAGCGCTCGACGACCGTGCGGTAGAGGTGCCAGGTCGCGTGCCCGAGCACCGGCATGACGAACACGAGCCCGAGGAACACCGGGATCGTGCCGAGCACCAGGCCGCCGGCGACGATCAGGCCCCACGCCACCATCGGCATCGGGTTGGCCGCCACCGCGCGCACCGAGGTGCGGATCGCACCGCCAAGACCGACCGGACGGTCGAGCAGCAGGGGGAACGACACCACGCTGATGGTCAGCACGAGAACGGCGAACAGGAATCCGGCGCCGACGCCGAAGAAGACCAACGCCCAGCCGTTGACGGTGGTCAGCACGTCGCGCGCGAACCCGGCGATCGAGGCCGGCGGCGCCGGACCGAGCGTCGCGTCGTAGATCAGCATCGCAGCGAGCAGCCAGGCGAGGAAGATCGCGAGCAGCAGCAAGCCGAGCACCGCGATGCCGCCGAACGCCGGCGAGCGCACGACGCCGAAGGCATCGGCCCAGCTGATCTCCGCCCCCTGCTCGCGGCGTCGGCTCATCTCGTAGAGCCCGACCGCGGCGACCGGGCCCACCAGGGTGAAGCCGGACGCCAGCGGGAACAGCACCGGCAGCATGTCGTAGCCGAAGGCGAGGCGCACCAGCACCAGGCCGATCACCGGATAGATCAAGCCGATGAACAGCACGTCGGTGCGGTAGGCGCCAAAATCCTCGACGCCCCTCGCGAGCGCGGTCTTCAAGTCGGCGATCGTGATGCGGCGGACCGCGGGCAGCGGCGTCGCGTGGTGCTCGAGCGAGCCCGCCATGGCGCGGCTCGCCGAGCCGACCGCGTGCGCGGTCTCCCTGAGCTGGGCCCAGCCCCACTCGATCGGATTGCGGATGGTGGCCATGTTCGTCCCTCCCCGGCTGATGGAGCGGGGTCGCGGGACAGCCTGGCAGCACGCCCAATCCGGGCGTCGGTCACGCCAATACCGCGACCTGCCCTTTGCGCCAGCATACGCCGATTGCCGGCGCCTGGCATCTGGCGCAACGCGCGCCCGCCGAGATCGGTTGCAATCGGTTGCACGGGTTGCGCCCCATGCCGCCCGGCCCCACCATTGGCACGTCACACCCGGGAGGAACGCCATGCCGATGTTCAACCGCCCCGACGTCGAGATCCATTACGAAGTCCACGGCAAGGGCTTCCCGCTGCTGATCTTCGCGCCGGGCGGTCTGAAATCGCAGCTCGCCTACTGGCGTCACAGCCCGGCCAATCCGAACGCGGCGCCAGCCTGGATGAATCCCATGGCGGTGCTGGCCGACACGTTCACCGTGGTGGCGATGGACCAGCGCAACGCAGGCAGCTCGCGTGCCAAGGTGACGACCGACGACGGCTGGCACAGCTTCGCCGAGGATCACCTGGCGCTGATGGACCATCTCGGCCACAAACGCTTTCACGTCATGGGCGGCTGCATCGGCGCATCGTTCTGCCTGAAGCTATGCGAGATGGCGCCGCAGCGCATCACCGCGGCAGTTCTACAGAACCCGATTGGCCTGCACGAGAACCGCGCGCGCTGGGACGAGGCGGTCGCCGAGTTCTCCAAGCTCATGCGCGAGCGCGACCCGAGCCTCAGCGAGGCGACCCTGGCGCGCTTCGGCCACAACATGTTCGGCGGCGATTTCGTGTTCTCGGTATCGCGCGACTTCGTCAAGCGCTGCACGACGCCGCTGTTCTTGCAGCATGGCAACGACCTGCCGCACCCGCGCGCCACCAGCGACGAGATCGAGCGCCTGGCGCCCAAGGGCATCGAGCTGCAGAAGGACTGGAAGGGCCCCGAGCATCTCGAGGAGTCGGTCCGCCGCGTGCGCGCCTTCCTGATCAAGCACACGCCGGTCTGACGAAGAAACCTACGGGCTGCCTGCCGTCACGCCGCCGTCGACGACGAGCTGGGTCGCGGTGATGTGGCGCGCCTCGTCGGAGGCGAGGAACAGCACGGCGTGCGCGACGTCCCAG
>DATJNS010000493.1:0-5370 GCA_035507915.1 Candidatus Sulfotelmatobacter sp. | reverse complement strand
TGCGCGAGGCGCCGGCCCATCGCGCCGTAGTGCCGCACCAGGGTCGCCTCGTCGAGCGCCTGCAGGTCGCCGATCGTCGCGATGCCGCGCTGCGCGAGCCGCGCCTTCAACGCCGCGCCGACACCCCAGATCAGGCTGACCGGCTTGGGCGCCAGGAACGCCGTGGCCTCGGCGCGGCCGATCACGGCGAAGCCGCGCGGCTTGTCGAGGTCCGACGCGACCTTGGCGAGGAACTTGTTGTAGCTGAGGCCGATCGACACCGTGATGCCGAGCGCCTGCTCGATCCGGCGCGCGAGGCGCGCGAGGGCGACGGCCGGGCTCGCGTGGTGCGCGCGTTCGGTGCCGGTGAGGTCGAGGAACGCCTCGTCGATCGAGATCGGCTCGACCAGGGGGGTCGCCTCGCGCATCAGCTCGCGGACCTGCCGGCCGACCGCGGCGTACTTCGCCATGTCGGGCGGGATCACCACCGCGTGTGGACACAGCCGCAGCGCTTTGAACATCGGCATGGCCGAATGCACGCCGTAGGCGCGTGCGATGTAGCAGCAGGCGGCCACGACGCCGCGCTTGCTGCCGCCCACCATCACGGGCTGGTCGACCAGCTCGGGGCGGTCCCGCTTCTCCACGGCGGCGTAGAAGGCGTCGCAATCGAGATGGGCGATCGCCAAATCGTGCAATTCGGGGTGCCGGATGCGCCGGGGCGAGCCGCAGGATGGGCAGCGGCCCAACCGGTTGGCGGGGCTCACGCTGTCGCAATCGCGGCACAGGCCGGGGACCTCCTGCTTCACGACGGTTCCCTTGCCGACGAAGCTTCTAAGCGACCTTCTTTTACTCTACTATCGCGCGCCATCCTGGTCATACCATCCCGGTTGCGGGGAGGCGCGTTTCAGGCGGCCGGAGGCCGGGGCGCCCGCGGCACCGTGGCAAGCGTTCGGGCTGGGGCCCGGCCTGGGGTCGGGGCCAGGGGTTCGGAGCGAGGGTTCGGAGCGGGGATGAAGACGGTTCTGATCGTCGAAGACAACGAGCTGAACATGAAGCTCTTTCATGATCTGCTCGAGGCCCGGGGCTACAACATCCTCCAGACGCGCGAGGGCATGGAGGCGCTGCGCCTCGCCCGCCAGCACCGGCCCGACCTGATCCTCATGGACATCCAGCTACCCGAGGTCTCGGGGCTCGAGGTCACGAAGTGGATCAAGGAGGACGACGAGCTGAAGTCCATCCCGATCATCGCGGTGACCGCCTTCGCCATGAAGGGCGACGAGGAGAAGATCCGCGAGGGCGGGTGCGAGGCGTACATCGCCAAGCCGATCTCGGTCGCCAACTTCCTCGAGACCGTCCAACGCTTCCTTAGCTGAGTCCCCCATGCCGGGACGTGTGCTGATCGTCGATGACATCGCGCCCAATCTGAAGCTTCTGGAAGCCAAGCTGAGCAGCGAGTACTACGACGTCATCACGGCGGACAACGGCCACAAGGCGATCGCGATGGCCCGGCGGGAATCGCCGGACCTCGTCCTCCTCGACATCATGATGCCCGGGCTCGACGGGTTCGCCGTCTGCGAGATCCTGAAGTCCGATCCGATGACCGCGCACATCCCGATCGTCATGGTGACGGCGCTCAGCGACGTCGCCGATCGCGTGCGCGGCCTGCAGGCCGGCGCCGACGACTTCCTGTCGAAACCGGTACGCGACGTGCCGCTGTTCGCGCGCGTGCGCTCGCTGATCCGCCTCAAGCAGCTGATGGACGTCTACCTGGTGCGCGAGGAGACCTCGACCCGCCTGGGCCTGGCGTCGTCGCGCCCGCTGCTGAGCCACGAGGACGCCACCCACGGCCGCGTGCTGGTGATCGACGATTCGGACGTCGACGTCGGCAACCTGATGAAGGCGTTGGCGCCCGACGAGCATCGGATCTCCCGCCTGGCCTCCACCGAGAACGGCCTCGCCGCGGCATCGCGCGAGGAGTTCGATCTCCTGATCGTGTCGCTGCACATCGACGGCAGCGACGTGCTGCGCTTCTGCAGCCAGATCCGCAGCCATGTCGCCGATCGCGTGCGCTCGCTGCCGATCCTCCTGCTGGCCGAGGACGACGACGAGATGCGCGTCGCCAAGGGGCTCGATCTCGGCGTCAACGACTACGTTCTGAAGCCGGTCGATCCCCAGGAGCTGCTCGCGCGGGTGCGCACCCAGATCCGTCGCCGGCGCTACCAGAATCGTTTGCGCATCAACTACGAGCAGAGCATCGCGCTCGCCTCGACCGATCCGCTGACCGGCGTCCACAACCGACGCTATCTCGACACCCACCTCGACCAGCTGCTGCAGCGCGCCCGCGCCAACGCCAAGCCGCTATCGGTGGCGTTCTGCGACATCGACCATTTCAAGAAGCTCAACGACAGCTATGGCCACGCCGCGGGCGACGAGGTGCTGATCGAGTTCACCCGGCGCTTGCTGCGCAACCTGCGCAGCCACGACCTGGTGGCGCGGATCGGCGGCGAGGAGTTCGTCGTCGTCATGCCCGACACGCCGCCCGAGCGGGCGCGTCGGATCGCCGAGCGGCTGCGCCAGAAGGTCGAGCAGGAGCCCTTCACGGTCGGCACCCAGGCCACGCCGATCGCCGTCACGATCAGCGTCGGCGTCACGACCAGTCGGGTGGCCGACGCCTTCGGCGTCGAGCTGATCAAGCGCGCCGACGAGGCGATGTATCAAGCCAAGAACAGCGGGCGCAACCGCGTGGTCGTGGCGCCGATGCGGCGCGCCAGCGATGAGCCGGCGAGCGGCGCCGTCGCCCAGCAGGAGGAGGACGGCTAGGCCGCCTCTTGGAGCGTTCCCCGACGCGTCTCGGGGCTACTTGATCTTGCCTTCGCGGAACAGCACGTGCTTGCGTGCGACCGGGTCGTACTTCTTGAGCTCGAGCTTGTCGGTCGTCTTGCGCGGATTCTTCTTGGTCACGTAGTAGAAGCCGGTGTCGGCGGAGCTGATCAGCTTGATCAGCAGGGTGTTCGACTTGGCCATGGCGGGGCTCCGAGGGCGCGGGACGTCGGGTTGGGCGGCACCTTAGCGGGCGCGCGCGGCAAGTCAAGCGCAGGGCCTCGACGGGAGGCCGTCGGCCTGACCCAACCGGTTGATTTTCCTAGTGGACCGCCGCCACCGAGGGGCCGTGCAGGGCGCGCCGAACGAGCGCCGGATCGGCGATCACGGCGCGCGCCACCGCGAGGTCGACATCGTCGCCGCTCGCGGCGTTCCGGCTCGGGCAGGTGTTCGCGAAGGCGAGCTGGTCGGCCTCGCTCAGGCTGTCGGCGATGCGCCGCGTCGACAGCGGTGCGGCCGGATCGACCCGGCCGGCGCGCAGATCCGCGATGGTCTTCGCGGCCGACGGCGCGTCCCCGCTGGTGCAGATGTTGGGGATCACCCCGAACCGCTGCAGCGCGTAGCCCGACGGCGCGTAGAGCTTGGCCCAGGTGAGGATCAGCTCGCCGCCATTGGGCATGCGGAGCACGTCCTGGACCGTGCCCTTGCCGTACGAGCGCGAGCCGATCACCACGGCACGGCCGAGATCCTGCAGCGCGGCGGCGACGATCTCGGCGCTCGAGGCGGATCCGCCGTTGACCAGCACGATCAGGGGCAGCCCGTGCAGCATGTCGGGCCCCTTGGCGTCGAACTGCTGTTCGCTGTCGGGGTGCCGGCCGTGGGTCGTGAGGATGCGGCCGGACGGCACGAACAGCCGGGCGACGTCGATCCCCTGGTCGAGATAGCCGCCGGGATTGTTGCGCAGGTCGAGCACCGCGCCCTTGAGCTGCGGGCCCATCTCGGCCTCGGCGCGCTCGACCTCGGCGCCGAGCGCCGCGGCGGTCTGGATGTTGAAACCCGAGATGCCGAAATAGGCGATGTCGCCGGGCTCGCGCCGATAGGTGATGGTCGGCGGCACGATCGGCGCACGCGTCAAGGTCAGCGAGAACGGCGGCGCGTCGCCGCGCACGACGGTCAGCGTGACGTCGGTGCCCTCGGCGCCGCGCATCATCGAGATCACCGCCTGCTCGGTCATGCCGGCGACCGGCTTGTGGTCGACCTCGGTGATCTGATCGCCGATCGTCAGATGCGCCTTCGATGCCGGCGTGTCCGGGATCACGCTCTTGATGTGCGCGATGCCGGCGTCGAATGCGATCTCGACGCCGACGCCGCCGAAGCCGTCGCGCGAGGCGCGATTGTCGTGCGCAGCCTTGGCGCCGGTGTAGCGCGAGAAGCGGTCGAGGTCGTGCAGCGAACCGTCGAACACCACCTGATAGAGCGCCTCGGGGGTGCTCGCGCGCAGCTTGTCGGACTTCTGGCGTCCGCTGTCGAGGATGCCGGCGATCACCGCGGCCCAGCCCGCGCTGTCGTGGTCGGACGGCGCGATGTAGCTCGCCGCCTGCACGGTGCCCTCGGTCGCGCGCACGCTGTCGCCGGCGCGCGCGACTCGGAAATCGGGATCGACCGTCGACAGGTTGCCGAGGCCGTTGAGCGCGACCGTCGAGACCTGGACCGGCTCGATGTAGAAGCGGTCGATGTCGTCGAGCCCGTCGGCGAACAGATCCTTGGCCGCGCCGGTATCGAACGCGCCGGGCGGGCGAGGCTCCGAGATGCCGACGATCGGCAGGTCGCGCATCGCGCAGCCGGCCATGCCGATCAGCCCCAGAACCAACGCCGCGATCGCGGTTGTCCGCGCCAGCCGCGGCGCCGTCGCACGCAGAGTTCCGCTCACGCCCCTCGGGTCCCTTCTGATTGGCCGGCGATCATTGCCGCTTTGGCTCCGAGCGGCAAGTCGGCCCTGAGAAAGCCGGCACTCTGGCCGCCAATGGTTAACACTCGGTGGCGGAATGCCGCGATTCGCGCCGGCGCCGGCCACGCCGCGTGTCCGCGTGCCGTGGCGCCCGGGGCGTCGTTTCCTCCGCGGCCTCGTGCCGCCGGCCTCTCGCGGCGGCGGCGTCGGGCACCAGGGCGAGGATCAGGCCGCCGGTCACCACGTCGGCCTCCGCCAGCCGCACCTCGACCGGATCGCCGAGCGTGAAGACGCGGCGCGTGCGCTTGCCGACCAGGCGGTGGGCGCGCTCGTCATGATGGTAGTAGTCGGCCGGCAGCGAGCGCACCGGCACCAGCCCGTCGGCTCTGGTCTCGCTGAGCTTGACGAACAGTCCGAAACGCGTGACGCCGCTGATCCGGCTGGCGAAGTGGGCGCCGATTTTGGCCGCCAGAAAGGCGGCCGTGTAGCGGTCGACGACCTCGCGCTCGGCCTGCGCGGCGCGCCGCTCGGTCGCCGAGATGTGGTCGCCGATCGCCTCGAACGCCGCCGCCGTCGATCCGGCGGGCAAGCCGTCGGGCCCGACGCCGAGCGCCTTGATGAGC
>DATJNS010000492.1:0-26877 GCA_035507915.1 Candidatus Sulfotelmatobacter sp. | reverse complement strand
GAGGCCGCCGTCTCGAGCGCGTTGAGCGGGTCGTCGAGCGGCGCGTCGGGGTGCTGGGCGAGCGCGGCTTCGAGGCGCGCGGCCTCCTCCGACAGCGCGGTCAGGCCGCACGAGGCCGCGGCCGACTTGAGCGAGTGGGCCTCGCGTCGCACGCGCTCGGGCGCGTCGCGGTGGGCGCGCATCTCGGCGACGCGCTCGGCGGCATCGTCGATCATGGCGCGCGCGATCCGGCGCGCGTCGGCGTCGCCGATCTGGCCGATCAGCTCGTCGAGCACCGCGCGCTCGAGCACCGGCGGCGCGGCGGATGTCGGCGGCGCGACCGGCGCGGCCTCGGCGTGCGGCGCCAGCAGCCGGTCGATCACCGACGTCAGGCGCTCGCGGTTGACCGGCTTGGTGACGAAGTCGTTCATGCCGGCGTCCGTGCAGTCGGCGAGATCCTGGGCGAACGCATTGGCGGTCAGCGCGGCGATCGGCACCCGGCCGGCCGGCCCGGGCAGCCGGCGGATCGCGCGCGTCGCCGCGAGCCCGTCCATCTCGGGCATCGAGACGTCCATCAGGACGAGGTCGTAGGGCACGGTGCGCACCGCCTCGACGGCCTCGAGCCCGTTGCCGACCGCGTCGACGTGGTGGCCGGCCTTCTGCAGCATGGCGATCGCGACCAGCCGATTGGTCTGGTTGTCCTCGGCGAGCAGGATCCGGCAGCGCCGCGCCGACGCCGAGGACGACGGCGCCGCATGCGACGGCGGGGACGCGGCGACCGCGGTCGCGCCGCGCGCCAGCCGGCCGACGCACTCGGTCAGCGTGTCGATCGGGATCGGCTTGCGGAGATAGGCATCGAAGCCGGCCTCGGTGGCGTGCTGCGCCTCGCCGGGCTCGAGCGCCGAGCTTGCCAGGATCAGGTGCGGGCGGTCGGCCGGGTCGGTCTCGCGCACCCGTGCGGCGAACGCCAAGCCGTCGGTCGTCGCCATCGAGCGGTCGACCAGCGCGACCGTGAAGGGGTGCCCGGCGGCGCGCGCACGCGCGAGCGCGGCGAGACCGGCGGCCGCCGACTCGACGGCCTCGACCGCGGCGCCGCGGCTCTCGAGCTGACCCACGAACACCATGCGGTTGACCGGGTCGTCGTCGATCACGAGCACGCGCACGCCGTCGAGCCGCTCGGGCCGCCAGTCGGCGGCGGCCGGCGCCGGATCGAGGCGCAGGCGCGCGACGAAATGGAAATTGCTGCCGAGGCCGGGCTCGCTGTCGACCACGATCTTGCCGCCCATGTGCGCGACCAGGCGCTGCGAGATCGCGAGCCCGAGCCCGGTGCCGCCGAACCGGCGCGAGATCGAGCGGTCGAGCTGCGAGAACTCCTTGAACAGGTCGCCAATCGCGCCGGGCTCGATGCCGATCCCGGTGTCGCGGATCTCGAAACGCAGCCGCACGGTGCCAGGGTCGAACGCGTCGTCGGCCCGGAACACCTCGACGATCACCGAGCCGTGCGCGGTGAACTTGACGCCGTTGCCGGCGAGATTGAGGAGCACCTGGCGCAGCCGGCCGGGATCGCCGATCAGCCGCCGCGGCACGTCGGGATGCAGCATGCAGGCGATCGTCAGGCCCTTGTTGTGGGCGCGCGGCGACAGGATCTCGATCGCGCTCTGCACGACCTGCTCGAGGTCGAACGGGATGGCCTCGAAATCCAGGCGGTTGGCCTCCAGCTTCGAGAAATCCAGCACGTCGTTGATGACCTGGAGCAGGTGGTCCGCCGACTCGCGCACCGTCACGGCGTAGCGTCGCTGCTCGGGCGTCAGGTCGGTGTCGATCAAGAGGCCCGTCATGCCGATCACGCCGTTCATCGGCGTGCGGATCTCGTGGCTCATCATCGCCAGGAACTCGGAACGCGCGCGGCTCGCGGCCTCGGCCTGGTCGCGCGCCGCGGCGAGCGCCAGCTCGGTCTTCTTGCGCTGGGTGATGTCCGTGAAGGTGCGCACCAGGCCGCCGTTGGCGAGCGGCTCGCTGCGGACCTCGAGGATCGTGCCGTCGGGGCGGGCGCGCTCGTAGACCAGCAAGCGGTCCGACAGGCCGCCCGTCCGGATGTAGTCGCGCAGGTCCGGGGCGACCGCCTTGCCGTCGGCGCCGAACTCGCCGGCTGCCCACTGATGGCGCAGGATCTCGTTGAACTTCGGCCGCGAGGTCAGGAACGTCTCCGGCAGCCCGAGCAGGCGGACCGCCTGGTGATTGATGGTCGCGACGGTGCCGTCGCCGTCGACCATCAGGATGCCCTGGCTGATGTTCTCGAGCGCGACCTCGAGCTCGCGCGACTTGTTGGAGGCGCGCGCCTCGCTGGCGCGCAGCGCCTCGCGCGCGCGGTCGAGCGTCAGGCGGTGGCGCACCGCGAACCCGGTCGCCACGACGATCACCAGGGTCAGGCAGGCCGCCACGACGTCGTAGGCCGTGCGGTTGGCGCGATAGCCGGCGTAGATCTCCGATTGCGACAAGGCGACCGTCACGATCAGCGGGAAGCCGCGCACCTGGCGATAGGCGACCAGGCGCGGCACGCCGTCGATCGTGCCGATGTCGTCATAGGCGCCCGACGGCGCGGTCCGGTAGTGCTCGAACAGCACGCTGTCGGCGAGCGAGCTGCCGATGACCTCGGCCGCGCTGCCGGCCTGCGCGCGCACGACGCCGTCGAGCCCGACCAGCGCGATCATGCCGTCGGCGCCGACGTCGATCGACTCGTAGAAACGCGAGAAATGATAGGGGTCGAGCGACGCGACGATGACGCCGCCGAAGCTGCCGTTGGGATTGCTCAGCCGCCGGGTCAGCTGGATCGACCACTTGCCGGAGGCGCGGCCGAGCAGCGGTTTGCTGATGAAGAGATCGTCGCGGTCGGACAGCTGGTGGACCCGAAAGTGCTCGCGATCGCTGAGATCGATCGGCGCGGACACGGGCTGCAGGTTGCTGGAGCGCATGATGCCGTGCGCGTCGATGATCGAGACCTGGAAGGAGAAGTCGGTCAGCAGGAAGGCGTCCTTCCGCCACTGCGCGGGATCGAGGCAGCGCCCCACGCGCTCGCACGACTGGCGCATGTACTTGAGCGTGGAGTCGGCGGCGTTGATCGCGCGCACCGTGTGCTCCTCGAACGCGCGCGTCAGGTTGCCGAGGTTGTGGAGCGCCGCGTCGCGGGTCTGCTGGCGCTCGACCCCGAGATGGAACTGGACGCTGAGCCAGATCGCCGCGATCAGCAGCGCGCCGATGACGAGGATGCCGAGCGGCAGCGCGCGCAGGTGGCGGACGACGCCGCCCGGCTCGGTGGTCGGCACGTCGGCAAGCGCCGGCGCCGAACCGGTCGGGCGGTCGCCGTGATCCGTCGCGCGCGAGTCCTGCTGGATCGCCATGCCCGAGCTATGACGGAGGCGCGGCGCCGGCGCATGCCAAGTTTGGCCAAGTTTGGTAAGGATCGTGTAAGCCGCGCCGCATCGCGGGGTCGACCGTCGCCGCTCAAGCGACCTTGCGCAGCTCGGTGAGGAACGATTCGACCTCGTGGCTGAGGCGTTCCGACTCGCTGGACAGCGTGCCCGCCGCGCTCAGCACGTCGCCCGACGCCTCGCCCGTCTTGCCGGCCGCCGAGGTGACCTGGCTGATGCGGCCCGACACCTCGGCGGTGCCCGAGGAGGCCTGCTCGACGTTGCGCGCGATCTCGGCGGTCGCGCTGCCTTGCTCCTCCATCGCCGCCGACACGGCGGTCATGGCCTCGCTGAGCTCGCTGACCGACCGGGTGATCTCGCTGACCAACGTGACCGCTTCGTCGGTCGCCTGCTGGATCGCGGTGACTTGGCCGACGATCTCCTCGGTCGCGGTCGCGGTCTGGTTGGCCAGGCTCTTGACCTCGTTGGCGACCACCGCGAAGCCCTTGCCGGCGTTGCCGGCGCGCGCCGCCTCGATCGTCGCATTGAGCGCGAGCAGGTTGGTCTGGGCCGCGATCGAGCGGATCAGCTTGACGACCTCGCCGATCTGCCGCGCGCTGGTCGACAGGCGCTGGACGCTGGCATCGGTCGAGGCGGCGCGCCGCGCGGCCGCGCCGGCCAGGTCGTTCGAGCGGGCGATCTGGGTCAGGATCTCGCGGATCGAGGCGGTGAGCTGGTCGGCCGCCGACGCGACCGTCTGCACGTTGGTCGACATCTCCTCGGCCGCCGCCGCCACCGCCACGGCGTCGCTGGTCGCGCTCTCGGCGGCTTGCGACATGCTGGAGGCGGTGCCGCTGAGCTGGCTCGACGCGGCCGCCACGGCCGCCGCCACGCCCGAGATCGTCGTCTCGAACCGGGCGGTGACCTCGCGGAACCCCTCGATCTTGTGCGCCACGCCCTCGGTTGCGCGGTTGATCGCCTGGCCGGTCGCGAGGAAGTCGCCGAGCAGCCCGCGCTCGACGATGCGGCGGTGGTAGCGCTGCTCGGCGATCGCCTCGAGCGACGCCCTGGCTTCGCGGACGAACGCGTCGGTGCGATCGGCGAAGCCGTTCACCGCCAGCAGCATGGGGGCCAGCGCGCTGCCCTCGATCCCGATGACGCGCGCGCCGAAGTCGCCGCGGGCGAGACGCTCGAGCGCCGCCGACGCCTTGGCGACGGACCGGCTGCTGCGGCGCATCTCGCGCATCGCGAGGCCGGCGGCGAGCGCCGCGAGCGTCGCCATGACGGCGCCGGTGACGAAGTAGTCGAACGCCGCGAAGCCCGCCGCGACGAAGCTGAGCGCGCCGCTGGCGGCGGCGAAGCCGCTAGCCCTGGAGAGAGAAGATGAAGCGTTCATAGTCCAATCCTCGTGCGGACAGCAGCTCCGTGAGACGCGCGGTCGCCGCCGTGATGGCGCGCGCCTTGGTGGTCTGGCGCTGCTCCTCGGCCAGGAGCTCGCGATAGAGCGGCTGGATGGTCTGCTCGAGCACGCGCCGCTCCGGCACCCGCCGGTTCGAGTGATAGCCTTCGATCTCGCCGGCCTGGTTGAAGGTCGGCGTGACGTGCGCGAACACCCAGTAGTGGTCGCCGTTGATCGCGCGGTTGAGCACGTAGGCGAAGATCTCGTTGCCGTGCTCGATGACCTCCCACAGCAGCTTGAAGACGCAGCGCGGCATCTCCGGATGCCGGATGACGTTGTGCGGCGCGCCCAGCGCCTGTCGCTCGGTGAGATGCGACATGCGCAGGAACACCGGGTTGGCATAGGTGATCCGACCGCCGCGATCGGTCTTGGTGACGATGATCTCGTCGGGTTCGAAGCGGCGCTCGACGCCGGTGAGCGACACGGTTCGCTCGGTCATGGCGGTCTCCCGGGAGGGACGGGTGCTCGTTCACACTCTCTGCGCACCCAACGCGGGCGCGGGTTCGATGCGCAATGTTAGCGAGACGCGGCAATGCGCTAAGTAAGAATTGGTAAGGATGGCGTGAAGTTCGGTGAGCCGGGCGCCACCGCCGGATCGCCCGGCGCGGTTCGCAACATGAAGCGCAATTTGCGAATTGCATCGCGCAACGCGCCGGCGGCGCATGCCGAAAAGTCTGATTTTCTGCGCTTTCTCGCGCGTCCGAGCACGGCATGACGCTTGCCCCTGGGGATCGTGCGCCGCTGTGGCGCCCGTCTCAGGAGTTCGTGTCATGTCCGCTCAGGTTCTGGAATTCGCCGGCTATCGCGCGTCGCGTGTCGCGCCGCGTCGCGCCGCCCCGGGACGGTCCGCCGTGGTGCTCGCGATGCCCGTCGGCCTCGCGCTCGGCTCGCCGTCCGCCGCGCCAGTCGCGCTGCAACCGGCCAACGTCGGTGCCGCCGCTGCGCTCGACGCGCTCGATACGATGCGCGCGGCGTGCGCGGCATGGACGCAGAGCCTGGATCGGGTGGCCGCAAACGCGCGCGCGGTGGCGCGCCATGCCGACGTGCTGCGCGCCCAGTCGGCGGCCGTGCAAGCGATGGCCCGGAGCGTGACCGGCGACTGCGCGACGCTGGCCGCCGAGCCCGCGGCGAACGACGCGACCGCCTGAGCGCGCCAACCGCAAACCCCTGGAGAATCACCCATGTGCAGCGTCGCCACTCACGCGCACGATCCGGCCGAACCGAACCCCGAAACCGAGCGCGAGGACCGGGAGGCGCTCGCCGCCGAGCGGTTGGCGCACCGGGTCGCGCACGACTTCAACAATCTCCTGTTCATCATCTCGGCCAATCTCGAGCTGATCGCCGAGCAGATCACCGGCGATCAGGAGCTTGCCGATCCGATCCACGAGGCTTGCCGGGCCGCCTCGCGGGCGGTCGGCCTCACGGGCACGCTGCTCACCTTCGCGCGGCGCCGGCCGCTGCGCCTGTCGGTCGTCGAGCTCAATCGGCTGGTGGCCGACACCGCGTACCGGTTGCGCCAGACGGCCGGCGAACGCATCGCGGTGACGCTGGCGCCGGCGCTGGACCCGCTGTTCGTCACGATCGACCCCTCACAGCTCGGCGATGCGCTGGTCGAGCTCGCCGCCAACGCACGCGACGCCATGCCGAACGGCGGCACGCTGGTCGTCCGGACGGTCGCCGAGGCCGCCGGCGCGCGCGCCGTGATCGAGGTGCGCGACGACGGCGCGGGCATCGCGCCGGCCGCGCTCAGGCGGCTCGGCGAGCCGCTGTTCAGCACCAAACCGGGCGCGCGCGGCATCGGTCTCGCGATCGTGCGCCGCCTGATGCGGCGCGTCGGCGGCGACCTCGAGATCGCGAGCACGCAAGGCGTCGGCACGACGGTCCGACTGGTCCTACCGCGCGGCCAGGAGGTCGTCGCCGAGGCAGCGGTGGGCGAAGCCGCGAGCGAGTGAGGCGCGAGCGAATAGCGCGCCTCGCGGAGCGCTACAAACCATCACAATTACTTGCCCTTCCCGACTCCAGTCGGCGGCGCGGGCGCGACAAGATGGCGGTCGAGGCGGCTCACCGGCCGCCGGCCGGCAGGAGGACGCGCGCATGACCGATCAAGCGAACCCCGAAGCCGCGTGGCCGCGCGCCGTCAACCGGCTGCTGCTGGTCGAGGACAACGCCCCGCTGCTGCAGTTCATCCGGGCGGTCGCGCAGCGGCTGGGCTACGAGGTGATCGCGACGTCGACGCTCGAACGCCGGCCGGAGCTGCACAGCGATCCGCCGACCCTGGCGCTGCTCGACGTCCACACCGATCCCGAGCCCTACACGGCGTTCGAGATGACGCGTGCCGTGCCCGACACGGTGCCGATCGTCCTGATGAGCGGCGACGCCCAGGAGGTTCTCGAGGCCGCCGTGACCGAGGGCCGCTCGCATGGCGCCTGGGTGGTCGGGATGCTCGTCAAGCCGTTCGGGCTGCCGGCGCTGCGCCAGCTCCTGATCGATCATCGCCGCGAGGCGCCGCTGGTCGCTGACGTGCGGGCCTAGCATCCGCCGTCACAAGCCGTCGGCCCAGGCGGCGACGCGCTGCAATCCCTTGTCGGCGGTCGCGAGCAGATGCTTCGCGGTCGTCACCGCGCAATCGACGTCGCCGGCGCGGCAGCCCTGCTCGACCTCCGCCGCGAGGTCGGCGATCTTCGTCAAGCCGAACGAGGCGAGGGTGCTGGTCAGCACGTGGGCCGATTGGCGCAGCGTCGCGGGGTCGCGATCGGCGAGCCCGCGGGCGATCTGGTCGAGGTGACGGCGCGCGTCGACCTGGAACTGGGCGGCGATCGCCTTGGCGGCGTCGCGGTCGATGTCGGCCACGAGCTCGTCGAGTACCGCCATGTCGATCTGATCGCCCGGCGGACCGCCGGGCGGCGCGGCGGGTCGATCGGGCGATCGGTCGGCCGGCACGGCAGCGGCGGCCGACGCCGGCCGCGCGCGCGCGAGCACGCCCTCCAGCTCATGACGCCGGATCGGCTTGGCGATCACGCCGTCCATGCCGGCGGTGATGTAAGCCTCGGCGTCGGCCGCGAGCACGTTGGCCGTGCAGGCGAAGATCGGGATGTCGCCCGCCGGCGGCGGCAATTGGCGGATCGCCTGCGCGGCTTCGATGCCGTTCATCTCCGGCATGCGGACGTCCATCAGGATCAGGTCGTAGGGCACCTTGCGCGCCGCGGCGACGGCTTCGAGGCCGTTGGCGACCAGATCGCAGCGGTGGTGCAGCCGCGCGAGCAGCGATTGGATCACCTTCTGGTTGACCGCGTTGTCCTCCGCGACCAGGACGCGCAGGGGCCGCGCAGCGGTTGCGGGCGCGCGGGCGATCGCGGGCGCCGGGCGCGGCGGTGCCGACGCGGACGCGCGATCGGCGACCGATGCGGCGCCCAGCGCGAGCTCGAAGCTGAAGCAGCTGCCCCGGCCCGGACTGCTCTCGAACGCGATCGTGCCGCCCATCAGCTCGACCAGCTTGCGGCAGATCGCCAGACCGAGCCCGGTGCCGCCGGGGCGCATGCGGTCGCCCTGATGCAGCTGCGCGAAGCGCCCGAACAGCAGATGATGCTGGTCGGCCGGAATGCCGATGCCAGTATCCTCGACCGCGCACGCGAACCCGACCTTGCCGGGCGCCGCGGGGACACGCCGGGTCCGCACCGTCACGCCGCCGTGATCGGTGAACTTGATCGCGTTGCTCAACAGGTTGAGGAGCACCTGGCGGATGCGGCCGTGGTCGCCGACCAGGCGCACCGGCAGATCGGTCGCGTGCTGGACCTCGAGCCGCAGCCCCTTGGCCGACGCCTGGCCGCGGATCAGGTCGAGCGTGCCGTCGACGAGCTCCTCCGGCGCGAAGGCGACCAGCTCGAGCTCCATCCGTCCGGCCTCCAGCTTCGAGACGTCGAGCAGGTCGTTGATGATCGTCATCAGCGCCTCGGCCGACTGCTGGATGATCGCGACCTGCTCGTGCTGTTCCGGCGTCAGCGCGCCGTCGCCGAGCAGCGCCGCCATCGCGAGCACGCCGTTCATCGGCGTGCGGATCTCGTGGCTCATCATGGCGAGGAATTCGGACTTGGCGCGGTTCGCGCCCTCTGCAGCCTCGCGCGCCTGGCGCAGCTCGAGCTCGCGCAGCTTCAGCTCGGTGATGTCGGTGCGGAAGCCGACGACGCCGCCGTCCGCGGTGCGGCGCTCCTCGATGCGCAGCCAATGACCGTCGCCGGTCTCCTGCTCGATCGGTCCGACCGGATTGCGGTGCGCCTCGAGGCGCTCGGCGAGCCAGCTCTCGGTCCGTCCGATGGCCTGGCGGTATTGGCCGCGCTCGAGGCCGTAGCGCAGGATCTCCTCGAACGTGTGCCCCGGCTCGATGATCGGCGCGGTGGTCGGATAGGCGCGTTTGTAGGCGTCGTTGAAGAGCGTCAGGCGGTCGTCGGCGTCGTAGTAGCAGAAGCCCTCGCGCAGCGCGCCGATCGCGGTCTCGAGCTGCGCGCGGGCGGCACGGGCTTCCGCCGCGCTGGCGGCGAGGCGCCGGTTGCGGCGATCGAGCACGATCAGCCGCCAGAGCAGCAAGACGATCGCCAGCACACCGAACGCGGCGGCAAGCACGAGGGGCAGGGCGGCGGGGGCGTGCATCGAGGCGCTTCCGCTCAGGCCCAGGCGAGCTTCTTTCGGTAGATCGTCGACGGCGCGACGTCGAGCAGCGATGCCGCCTTCGGGATGTTGCCGCCGCAGACCTCGATGGCGTTCTCGATCGCCTCCTTCTCGATCATCCAGAGCGGCCGCACGGCGCCGGATGCGGCGGACCCCGATCCGTTCGCGGAGGCCGGCGGCCGCGCGACGACGCCGGCGCGCGCCGGCGCCTCGCCGCCCGGCGACGGGGCTCGGCCGAGCGGCGCCGGCAGCATGTCGAGATCGATCGCCTCGCCGTCATGCAGCACGACGACGCTGCGCACCAGGTTCTGGAGCTGGCGCACGTTGCCGGGCCACGCGAAGGCGCGCAGCGCGTCCTCGGCGTCGGGCGAGAAGCGCTCGAAGCGCTTGCCCTCCTCGGCGGCGTACTGCTTGAGGAAATGCTGCGCGATCAGGAGGATGTCGTCGTCGCGCTCGCGCAACGGCGGCAGCACGATCGGAATCACGTACAGGCGATAGTACAAGTCCTCGCGGAAACGGCCGGCCAGCACCTCCGACCACGGATCGCGGTTGGTGGCGCACACATAGCGCACGTCGGCCTGCTCGAGCTTCGAGCCGCCGACGCGCTGGTAGGTGCCGCTCTGCAGGACGCGCAGCAGCTTGACCTGCAGGTTGATGTCCATCTCGCACAGCTCGTCGAGGAACAGCGTGCCGCCGTCGGCGCGGGCGATCGCGCCCTCGCGCTCGGCCGAGGCGCCGGTGAAGGCGCCCTTGACGTGACCGAACAGCTCGCTCTCGATCAGGTCGCGCGGGATGGCGCCGCAGTTCAGCGCCACGAACGGTTTGGTGCGGCGCGGACTGAGCGCCCGGACCGCCTCGGCGCACAGCTCCTTGCCGGTGCCGCTCTCGCCGGTCACGAACACCGTCGCCTTGCTCCGCGCGGCGCTCTCGATGATCCGGTAGACCGCCTGCATCGCGGGCGACGATCCGACGAAGCCCTGGAACCGCCCGGCGCTCGCGACCGTCATCGTCGCCGTCGCCTGGTCGCGCTGCTGCCGGTCGAGCGCGTTCTTGACGGTGACGAGCAGCCGATCGGCGGTGAACGGCTTCAACAGAAAATCATAGGCGCCGTCGCGCATCGCCTGAACCGCGGTGACCACCGAGCCGTGCGCGGTGATCACGATCGGCAGGGTCGGGATGCCGCGCGACTTGATCTGCTTCAGGATCTCGAGGCCGTTCATGTCCGGCAGCTGCAGATCGAGCAGCACGACATCGGGGATGGCCTGGTCGAGCGCCGTCAGCGCGTCGGCGCCGCGCTCGACGCCGATCACCTCGGCATCGAGCTTCGACAGATACTGCCGATAGAGCGCCGCCAGCGACGGCGTGTCCTCGACGAGCAGGATCTTGGGCTTCATGGTCTCGGGCGTCGGTCCAAGCCAGCTGTCGGAGCGGGCGCCCTCGGACCCTAAACCCGAATGACCGTGTGCGTGTGTCGGCAATTGTAAGGAATTGTGTACCGCCGGACGGGCGCGCGCCGTTGCGCGCCCGGCCTGCCGCTAGTCGGCGAACTGCGTGCGGATCGCCTGCAAGGCGTCGAGGTTCTCGAGCATCACGTCGACGATCGCGGGCTCGAAGTGGCGGCCGCGCTCGGCGCGGAAGAGCTCGACGATGCGCTCGGTCGGCCACGCCTCCTTGTAGCAGCGCCGGCTGCCCAGCGCGTCGAACACGTCGACCGCCGCGGTGATGCGGCCGTGCAGGCTGATCGCCTCGCCGGCCAAGCGGTAGGGATAGCCCGAGCCGTCCCATTTCTCGTGGTGCTCGCGCGCGATGATGCCGCCCGTGCGGAGGATCTCCTGCTCGGAGTCGCGCAGCAGCTCGTAGCCGATCAGGGTATGGGTCTTCATGATCTCGGCTTCCTCGGGCGTGTGCTTGCCCGGCTTGTTGAGCACCGTGTCGGGGATGCCGACCTTGCCGACGTCGTGCAGCGGCGACGCGGACCGCAGGATCTCGGCGTCGCGCTCGGACAGGCCGTACTTCAAGCCGACCAGGTGCGACAGCTCGGCGACGCGTTTGACGTGGTTGGCGGTCTCCTTCGACCGGGATTCGACCGCGCCGCCCAGCCGGTAGGCGATCTCGCGCTGGGTCTCCTCGATGCTCTCCTTGAGTTGGATGTTCTCGAAGCCGAGGCTGATGTTGCGCGAGAAGAGGTCCAGCAGCTTGCGATCGAGCTCGCTGCGCGGCTGGTAGCCGTCGACATACAGCAGCTTGGAGGCGCGCAGCCCGCGATACACGCCGACATAGCGGTCGCCCGACTGGGTCGAGGCGTCGGCGTCGAGGCTGTGCCGGACGATCGCCTCGGCGTCTCGGGGCAGGACGCCGGACAGGCGCTGCCCGACCGTGCTGCTGAAGCGGCCGGTCGCCGCGACCACCTGCATGTCGGCGCCGTGGCCGGTCGCCGCGATGGCATCGTTCGCCCCGGCGTGCGAGGAGGCGTACATCGTGCCGTCCTGGACGTGGAGCAGCGCGTCGAGCTGCTCGAGCACCCCTTCGGCGAAATGCTCGACCGACTGCAGCCGGAAGATCGAGGCCGACGCGTCGATGATCTTCTCGAGGCCGCGCTTGCTCGCCTCGATGGTCGCGATGTCGCGATAGCCGCGCAGGCACGCGTAGACGACGGTCGCCAGGCGGCGCCCGGTCATCTCGGTCTTCTCGCGGTAGTCGTTGATGTCGTAGCGCGCGATCACTTCGGTCTCGGGCGCCTTGCCGGGCTGACCGGTGCGCAGCACGATGCGCAGGCCGTGGTTGCCGAGCTCCTCGCGGATGCGCTGCACGATGTCGAGCCCGGCGTGCTCCGACTCCATGACCACGTCGAGCAGCAGCACGGCGGCGTCCGGATGGGCCTTGACGGCCTCGAACGTCTCGCGGGCCGAGTAGGCGCTGATGAACTCGAGACGCGCGCCCTCGAACGTGAAGCCCGACAGCGCGAACTTGGTCACCCGGTGAATTTCGGGCTCGTCGTCGGCGACGATGATCTTCCAGGGTCGGCGCTCGGCCGGCGTCTCTACCGCGGCTGTCGGCGCCTCGTCGGCGAACGTGATGCAATCGAACATGGTGGGTCTCCTGGGCGGAGGGCCGGTCAGGCCTCTACGAACCGAGCGGCCGCCCGACGGACGACGGAACGGCAGTGCGCCACCGCATGGGTGTCGCAGGCGAAAGCCGCGGTGGCGAAGTCGGCGATGGTGGCGCGGGCGAATTCCACGGTCCGTTGGACGATCTGGAGGTCGATCTCGGCCTCGAGCGTCTCGACGTCGCCGGCGAGCGCGGCGAGCGCGCGCTCCATGTCTTCGAGCGGCGTGGCGACGGCCACGGGGGTCACCAGGGCCTCGTCCAGCAGGGCAGCGGTCATCAGATCGTGTGGCATGGCGGTTCTCCTTTCGTGGACTCGAATTGCACGGACCGTTCCGTCGGCCCGGCATGAGAAACTGGCGGAATTCCTCGGGTCGGCAGCGGCGGCGGTGCGAGCGGCTTCGCAATCTGCGACGCGAAACCGGCCGACGCTTGCGAGATGCGCCGTCAGGCCGCCGCGCTCAGCCGCGGTTGTTGGCCGATCG
Source organism: Candidatus Sulfotelmatobacter sp. (assembly GCA_035507915.1). Lineage (GTDB taxonomy): Bacteria > Pseudomonadota > Alphaproteobacteria > Elsterales > Elsteraceae > JACQAI01. Next base: position 13,780 of record DATJNS010000492.1, on the reverse strand, counting down.
GCAGCGCGATGACGAACTCGGCGCCGGCGCCCGGCTCGCTGAGGCAGGTGATCTGGCCGCCGAGCACCCGGGTCACCAGGGTGAACACGATGCTGAGGCCGAGGCCGGTGCCGCCGTTGCCGCGCTTGGTCGTGAAGAACGGCTCGAAAACGTTGTCGCGGACCTCGGGCGCCATGCCCTGGCCGTCGTCGCGGAAACGGATGACCGCGTTGTCGGCCTCGCGCGCGAGCGTCAGGCGCAGACGGCCGCGGCGTCCGTCGGGATAGCCGTGGGCCAGGGCGTTCATCACCAGGTTGCTGACCACCTGCCAGAGCGCGTCGACGCGCAGGTCGAGCTCGATCGGCTCGGCGCTCTCGACGCTGATGCTGTGACCGTGACGCCGAATCTCGGGCTTCAGGCTGGTCGTGATGTCGCTCAGATAGGCGGCGAGGTCGACCCGGCGGGGCTCGCCGCCATGCTGGTCCGCGGCGACCTGCTTGAACGAGCGCACGAGGTTCGCCGCGCGGCCGAGATTGGTCGATATCATGTCGGTCGCCTCGGTGACCGCCTCGACGAACGCCGTCAGATCCGAGCGCCGCAAGGTGCCGCCGGCAACCTGCTGGTTGAACGCTTCGGCGGCGCCGCTGAGCGATGACGACGCCGTGATCGCGACGCCGAGCGGCGTGTTGACCTCGTGGGCGACGCCGGCGACGACGCGGCCGAGCGACGCCATGTTCTCCTGCGCAGCCAGCTCGGCGCTGGTGGCCGTCAGCTGCTCGATCGTGGTCTCGAGGCGCCGTTGGTTGGCCTCGAGCTCGGCGGTGCGCGCCAGCACCTTGTCCTCGAGCTCGAGATTCGCCTGGGCCACCGCCTTGTTCGCGCTGTCGAGCTCGACGCCCTTGCCGATCAGCAGGGCCTGTTGGCGCTGGCGTCGCTCGATCTCGCGGACGAACCCGCCGCTCAGCAGGATCACGAGGCCGGACAGCGGCGCGAGCACGCCGAGGAGGATCCGGCGCTCGGTCCGGACCGGCGCCAGGATCTCGTCCCGATCGACGCTGACGGTGACGATCAGCGGAAGATCCGCGATCACGCGATGGCTGCGGATCACGACGCCGCGCTTGGTCGCCGCGACCTCGGTGCCGCTCCGGCTGGCGCGCCACGATTGGAAGGCGGGCAGGCCGGCGAGCGACCGGCCGAGTTCGGCCGGATCGAGCGGCGCGCGCGCCCGTATGATGCCGTCGGTGCCCAAGAGCGTGACCACGCCGCGGCTGCCGAGATCGACCTCGCCGAACAGGCTCGACAAATAGAAGGGGTCGAGCGAGATCACGATGATGCCGGCGAAGCCGCCATCCGGCCCGCTCAAGCGACGGGTCATTTGGATCGACCACTTGCCGGACAGGCGTCCGAGCACCGGCGCACTGATGAACAGGCCGTCGACCTTGCCGTCGGCGTGAACGCGAAAATGCTCGCGATCGCGCAGCGAGACCGCGGGGCTCAGATTGCCCAACGTGCTCATGATCACCGTCCCGGAGGCGTCCGCGATGCCGATCTGGAGCGACAGGTCGTTCAGCAGCACGGCCTTCTCGAGCCAAGCCTGCAGCTTGAAGGTCTTGGGGTCGCGCTCGTAGTCGCTCTTGATCAGCAGCATGACTTGGTCGACGCCGCGCAGCGTGCGCTCGACATGCTGCTCGAAGGCGAGCGCGAGGTTCGCCGTGTCATGGCGGGCCTGCTCGACCTCCTGGGCCGCGCGCCCGGCGAGATAGAGCGACGCGCCGCCCCACAGCAGGGTCAGCACGACGACCGCGGACAGCATCACGCGCAGCTGCAGACGGCGATCGCGCGCCAGGAGCCGGCGGGCGTACCGCCCGGCGACGGCGAGGCGATCGCGAACCCCGCGCAGCCCGCGATGGGGCGGCGTGCCGAGTGGAGGCGAGGGCGGCGGAAGCATGGGCTGCACCGTTGATGTGTGGTGCAAGCCGTGCCGCAAGCGTCGGGCCGTCCGCGCGTTCGCGCCCGCAGCAAGCGGGAAAACCAAGCAATCCACCGGACGTGACCGAGCGGGTTGCGCGCCGCACCCGCGTCGGATCGCAATCCGCGGCGCGAAACGCGACGCCACTTGAGAGCGCGAGCCCGGCCGGACGAGGCTCCCGGCGCGGCTAGATCCGGCGTTTCACCGGCACGCGGTTTCCACCGTCATGCCGGCGAGTTCGCGGGCGGCGCTCGGCGGATCGATCTGGTCGAGCGCGAACAAGCCCGAGTCGGGGGTACGCGCGTCCGGCGCGAAGCCGAGCACCGGCGGGATCCAGCCCGCCAGCGAAGCGCGCTTCGGGTTGAAGCCGACGCGCACGAACGCCGGCTTGCCCGGCACGGCCGTGACGGTGAGCTGCGAGTTGCCGACCGCGATGGTGAGCGGGCCGGCGGGCACGTCGCGCGTGAAGAACCGGTCGTCGTCGAGCGCGCACACCGGCGCGCCGTCGATCGCGACGTCGCGGTCGGCCAGCCGCCCGAGCAGGTGATCGGGCGCCGGTCGATAGACCACCAGGCGCGCCTGATCGGCCGGCGGCGGCGCGGCCGTGACCGTCGCGAAGGATCCCGCGTCGTCCGACTCGGCGCAGCCGGCCAAGGTCATGTCGGCGATCCCTAGGATCGGGAGGAGGGCGCCGACGAGCAGGGAAGACGCAAGGCGGGGCAGAGGGCGCACGCGGATCGGCTCCGGACGGGCTGCGGACGGCGCTCCGGTGGGTATCACGGAGCGCCCTCTATGATAAACGGCGGATGTGACGGCGTCAGCGCGCTCCGTCGAGGGCGCGGCTGCTTGACGCCTGGGCCCCAGGGCGCTTTAAGGGGCGGCGTGACGCACGCCGCGGCCGCGCGTGGCCGGGAACGCGGGCGAACGGGCGCCGGCGTCCCCCGGCCCGCCATTCTCGCGGTTCCTCCCAGACCTCCCATCGGCCGAACGGATCGATCAGCATGCAGGTAACCGAAACCCTCGCCGAGGGTCTCAAGCGGCAGTTCAAGGTGACGCTGCCCGCGCAAGAGCTCGACCAGAAGCTCGATCAGCGCTTGCGCCAGCTCGGGGCGACCGCCCGGCTGCCCGGCTTTCGCCCCGGCAAGGTGCCGCTGCCGTTGCTCAAGAAGCGCTATGGCGGCTCGCTGCTGGGCGAGATCCTCGAGCAGGCGGTGCAGGACAGCTCGTCGCGCGCGATGGCCGAGCGCGGGCTGCGCGCCGCGACCGTGCCGAAGATCGAGATCACGGCGTTCGCCGAGGGCAAGGACCTCGAATACACCCTGGCGCTCGAGCTGTTGCCCGAGATCAAGCCGATCGACTTCGGCACGCTCGCGCTCGAACGGCTCAAGGCCGACGTGACCGACGAGGAGGTCGACCAGAGCGTCGAGCGCATCCGGGAGCGCTCGCGCCGCACCGAGCCGGTGTCGCCGCCGCGCCCGGCGGCGACCGGCGACACCGTGATGATCGATTTCGAGGGCAAGGTCGACGGCGAGGCGTTCGCCGGCGGCGAGGCCAAGGATTTTCCCCTCGAGCTCGGCACCGGCCGCTTCATCCCCGGCTTCGAGGACCAGCTGGTCGGTGCCAATGCCGGCGAGAGCCGCACCGTCGCGGTGACGTTCCCGACCGACTACCCGGCCGAGAAATTGGCCGGCAAGGAAGCCGCATTTGCCGTCACGATCAAGGAAGTACGTGCACCGGTTACGGTTCCGCTGGACGATGAGTTCGCGAAGACGCTCGGCGTCGACAGCCTCGAGGCGCTGCGCCGCACGGTGCGCGAGCAGATCGAGCGCGACTACGCCGCCGCCGCCCGCCTCAAGCTGAAACGCAAGCTCCTGGACAAACTGGCCGAGGCACACCATTTCACCGTCCCGGACGGCATGGTCGACGGCGAGTTCGACGCGATCTGGAAGCAGGCGAGCGAGGCCAAGGAGCGCGGCGCGCTCGAGCCCGAGCTGGCGGCCAAGAGCGAGGACGAGCTCAAGGCCGAGTACCGGGGGATCGCCGAACGTCGGGTGCGGCTCGGCCTGCTGCTGTCGGAGGTCGGTCGGCTGAACAACATTCAGGTCAGCGAGGACGAGCTCAAGCGCGCCATGATCGAGGAGGCGCGTCGCTACCCCGGCCAGGAGCGCCAGGTCATCGAGCACTTCCGCAAGAACCGCGAGGCGATGGACGGGCTGCGCGCGCCGATCTTCGAGGAGAAGGTGATCGATTTCATCGTCGAGATGGCCACGGTGCAGGACCGCAAGGTGACCCCGGCCGAGCTGTTCGCCGACGATGACGACAAACCCGCGGCGGTGTGAGGACGCCGCCCAGCCCAGCGAGGAGCCCATGGTCGACCCCTACGAGTTCACGATGAACAACCTGGTGCCGATGGTCGTCGAGCAGACGGCGCGCGGCGAGCGGGCGTTCGATATCTACTCGCGGCTGCTCAAGGAGCGGATCATCTTCCTGGTCGGCCCGGTCAACGACTCGGTCTCGAGCCTGGTCTGCGCCCAGCTCCTGTTCCTGGAATCGGAGAACCCGAGCAAGGACATCTCGTTTTACATAAATTCCCCGGGCGGCGTCGTCAGCTCCGGGCTCGGCATCTACGACACCATGCAGTACATCCGGCCGGACGTCTCAACGGTTTGCCTGGGCCAGGCGGCGAGCATGGGCTCGCTGCTGCTGGCGGCCGGCGCGCCCGGCAAGCGCTACTCGTTGCCCAACGCCCGCATCATGGTCCACCAGCCGTCGGGCGGCGCCCAGGGCCAGGCGACCGACATCGAGATCCAGGCCCGCGAAATCCTGGCGCTGCGCGCCCGGCTCAACCAGATCTACGTGAAGCACACCGGCCAGCCGCTGGACGTCATCGAAGCGGCGGTCGAGCGCGACAAGTTCCTCTCGCCCGAGGAGGCCAAGGCGTTCGGCCTGATCGACGAGGTCGTGATAAGCCGGCCGCCACGCGAGGACGGCCGGGACGCCAAGAAGGAAAGTGCCTGACGATCTGCTTACACACCATATCTTGTTGTTGAACCGACCCGAGAGGATGTGTTCAATATTAAGGGTGCCTTCAGCTGTGGGGCGGTACGATCGATCCGTTATGTGCGGTATCCGCGTCGTGCGGCCCAGGCAGAAGGCCCTGGCACGGGGTGCGGCGTCCTGTGACGACGCGCCGACGATGCTCGGAGTAAGTCGGTCATGACCAAGGCCAGCGGTGGCGATTCGAAGAATACGCTCTACTGCTCCTTCTGCGGCAAGAGCCAGCACGAGGTCAGAAAGCTGATCGCCGGCCCGACCGTGTTCATCTGCGATGAATGCGTCGAGCTGTGCATGGACATCATCCGCGAGGAGCACAAGACCACCCTGGTCAAGAGCCGCGACGGCGTGCCGACGCCGCGCGAGATCCGCTCCGTGCTCGACGACTACGTGATCGGCCAGGACCACGCCAAGCGTGTGCTCTCGGTCGCGGTCCACAACCACTACAAGCGACTGGCCCACGGCGCCAAGAACAACGACGTCGAGCTCGCCAAGTCGAACATCCTCCTGGTCGGGCCGACCGGCAGCGGCAAGACGCTGCTCGCCCAGACCCTGGCGCGCATCCTCGACGTGCCCTTCACGATGGCCGACGCCACCACCCTGACCGAGGCGGGCTATGTCGGCGAGGACGTCGAGAACATCATCCTCAAGCTGCTGCAGTCGGCCGACTACAACGTCGAGCGCGCGCAGCGCGGCATCGTCTACATCGACGAGGTCGACAAGATCAGCCGCAAGTCCGACAACCCGTCGATCACCCGCGACGTGTCGGGCGAGGGCGTGCAGCAGGCGCTGCTCAAGATCATGGAAGGCACGATCGCGAGCGTGCCGCCGCAGGGCGGCCGCAAGCATCCGCAGCAGGAGTTCCTGCAGGTCGACACGACCAACATCCTGTTCATCTGCGGCGGTGCCTTCGCGGGCCTCGAGCGCATCATCTCGGCGCGCTCGAAGGGCACCTCGATCGGCTTCGGCGCCGACGTGCGCGCGCCCGACGAGCGGCGCACCGGCGAGATCCTGCGCGAGGTCGAGCCCGAGGATCTGCTCAAGTTCGGCCTGATCCCCGAGTTCATCGGGCGCCTGCCGGTGGTCGCGACGCTCGACGACCTCGACGAGGAGGCGCTGGTCGAGATCCTCGTCAAGCCGAAGAACGCCCTGGTCAAGCAGTACCAGCGGCTGTTCGAGATGGAGGACGTTCGCCTCGACTTCGCCGACGACGCCCTGAAGTCGATCGCCCAGAAGGCCCTGCTGCGCAAGACCGGCGCGCGCGGCCTGCGCTCGATCATGGAGGGCATCCTGCTCGACCCGATGTTCGAGCTGCCCGGGCTCGACGGCGTCGACGAGATCATGATCAACAAGGAAGTCGTCGAGGGCCGCGCGAAGCCCTTGTACATCTACGCCGACCGGCGGGGCGACGTGGGCACCAGCGCCTGACGGCGCGGCTGCCGGTTCCCGCATCTTGAAGGCGGCTCGTGGCCGCCTAGTTTTGGACAAGCCGCGCCGTCGGCATCAGTAAGGGTCGGCGACCGGCAGGAAGAGGCAAAATGTTCGAGCTCCCGCGCGGCGCTTTGTATCCGGTCCTGCCCCTCAGGGACATCGTCGTCTTCCCCCACATGATCGTGCCGCTGTTCGTCGGCCGCGAGAAATCCGTTCGCGCGCTCGAGGACGTCATGAAGGATGACAAGCAAATCCTGCTCGTCACCCAGAAGAACGCGGCGCAGGACGATCCCACGCCGACCGACATCTACACGGTCGGCACGGTCGCCACGGTGCTGCAACTCCTCAAGCTGCCCGACGGCACGGTCAAGGTGCTGGTCGAAGGCGCGCAGCGCGCGCGCATCGAGCGCTTCACCGACAACGCGGCGTTCTTCCAGGCCTACGGCGAGCTGTTGGCCGAGCGCGAGGGCCAGCGCCAGGAGATCGAGGCGCTGGCGCGCGCCGTGGTCACGCAGTTCGAGCAGTACATCAAGCTCAACAAGAAGATCCCGCCCGAGGTGCTGGTGTCGATCAACCAGATCGACGAGCCCGGCAAGCTGGCCGACACGGTCGCCTCGCATCTCAGCCTGAAGATTCCCGACAAGCAGCAGCTGCTCGAGACCGAGGCGGTCTCCGAGCGGCTCGAGAAGATCTACGCCTTCATGGAGGGCGAGATCGGCGTGCTCCAGGTCGAGAAGCGCATTCGCAACCGCGTCAAGCGCCAGATGGAGAAGACGCAGCGCGAGTACTATCTCAACGAGCAGCTGAAGGCGATCCAGAAGGAGCTCGGCGAGTCGGAGGACGGCCGCGACGAGCTCGCCGAGATCGAGGAGCGCATCAACAAGACCAAGCTGTCGAAGGAAGCCCGCGACAAGGCGATGGGCGAGCTCAAGAAGCTGCGCTCGATGAGCCCGATGTCGGCCGAGGCGACGGTCGTGCGCAACTATCTCGACTGGATGCTGTCCATCCCCTGGAAGCAGCGCTCGAAGGTCAAGCGCGACCTCAAGGTCGCCAAGAAGATCCTCGACGACGACCATTACGGCCTCGACAAGATCAAGGACCGCATCCTCGAGTACCTCGCGGTCCAGCTGCGCATGAACAAGGTGAAGGGCCCGATCCTCTGCCTGGTCGGCCCGCCCGGCGTCGGCAAGACCTCGCTCGGCAAGTCGGTGGCGCGCGCCACCGGGCGCAACTTCGTGCGCATGTCGCTCGGCGGCGTGCGCGACGAGGCCGAGATCCGCGGCCACCGCCGCACCTACATCGGCTCGATGCCCGGCAAGATCATCCAGGGCATGAAGAAGGCCAAGACCTCGAATCCGCTCTTCCTGCTCGACGAGGTCGACAAGATGGGCGCCGACTGGCGCGGCGATCCCGCCTCGGCGCTGCTCGAGGTGCTCGACCCCGAGCAGAACTCGACCTTCAACGATCACTATCTCGAGGTCGATTACGACCTGTCGGACGTCATGTTCGTGACCACGGCGAACACGCTGCGGATGCCGCAGCCGCTGCTCGACCGCATGGAGATCATCCGGCTGCCGGGCTACACCGAGGACGAGAAGGTCGAGATCGCGCGTCGCCACCTGATCCCGAAGCAGATGAAGCAGCACGGGCTCAAGAAGGGCGAGTGGCACTTGTCCGACGACGCGCTGCGCGACCTGATCCGCTACTACACGCGCGAAGCCGGCGTGCGCAATCTCGAGCGCGAGATCGCCAACCTGACCCGCAAGGCCATCAAGGACATCTTGATGAAGGGGGTGAAGTCGGTGAACGTCAGCCGGCGCAATCTCGAGAAGTACGCGGGCGTCAAACGCTTCCGCTTCGGCGAGGTCGAGGCCGAGGACATGGTGGGCGTCGTCACCGGGCTGGCATGGACCGAGGTCGGCGGCGAGCTGCTCACCATCGAGAGCGTGACGGTGCCGGGCAAGGGCAAGGCGACCGCGACCGGCAAGCTCGGCGACGTGATGAAGGAGTCGGTCCAGGCGGCCGAGAGCTACGTCAAGTCGCGCGCGCTCCAGTTCGGCATCAAGCCGACGGTGTTCGAGAAGAAGGACATCCACGTCCACGTGCCCGAGGGCGCCACGCCCAAGGACGGACCATCGGCCGGCGTCGCGATGGTGACCTCGATCGTGTCGGTGCTGACCGGCATCCCGGTGCGGCGCGACGTCGCGATGACGGGCGAGATCACCCTGCGCGGCCGCGTGCTGCCGATCGGCGGGCTCAAGGAAAAGCTCCTGGCGGCGCTCCGCGGCGGCCTGAAGACGGTGCTGATCCCGGCCGAAAACGAGAAGGATCTCGCGGAGATACCCGACAACGTTAAGCGCGGGCTCGAGATCGTTCCGGTCGCCACGGTCGACGAACTGCTCAGCAAGGCGCTAGCGGGGCCGCTGGTGCCGATCGAGTGGAAGGAGCCCGAACCCGTCGAGCCGGTCAGCGGCACCGACGACAAAGGCGACCATCCGGGCGTCGTCACCCACTGATCGGGTTGCCCCATGACGCGGGCCCTCCCGCCACGGAGGGCCCGAAATCATGGCATTTCAAGGTGTTTGCGCGCCTCACGCGGTTGACGCGTGGTGAGCGCGTGGTCTAAATTCGCGGCCTTCCATACGGTTTTTGAAGAAACCGCGACGGGAATTCACTCACAACAGGGGGCCGCCGCCGTGAACAAAAACGATCTCGTTGCGTCAGTGGCCGAACACACCGGCCTGTCGAAAGCGGACGCGACCAAGGCGGTTGACTCGGTATTCGACTCGATCACGGCCGCGCTGAAGACCGGCGACGAGGTTCGGCTGGTCGGTTTCGGCACCTTCGTGGTGTCGAAGCGCGCCGCCAGCGAAGGTCGCAATCCGCGCACCGGCGAGAAGATCCAGATCGCCGCGTCCAAGCAGCCGAAATTCAAGGCCGGCAAGGGCTTGAAGGACGCGGTGAACTGAGGGCGCGACCGCGCCCGGGCCGGCGATGCGCCATCGCCGGCTTGGCCCATGGCTCGCGCCGTCGCCGCCCGTCCTGACCGCCGCTTCGATCCGCGCGGTCTTCTGCATGCTTGTCTTTTGATCGGCGGCGCGCCACAAGTCGCGAGCGCGCGGGCGATTAGCTCAGCGGGAGAGCATCTCGCTTACACCGAGAGGGTCGGGGGTTCAAATCCCTCATCGCCCACCAGCGCGCCGCCGACAGGGGCCAGGCGCTGCGCGACGCGTTGCGGCCCCGATCGCCCCGCATGCGACAGATGTCCGCGCCGACTTGACGTCCGCCCGAGCGTCCTCATGTGCGTCATATGCGAACGGCGAGCGGTCCCGCGAAGGCCGGCGCGTTGCTTGACACCCGTAGGTCGGTCTTGTACCAAACCGGGCCTCGACGCCGGGCGTTGGGGGTGTAGCTCAGTTGGTTAGAGCGCCGGCCTGTCACGCCGGAGGTCGCGGGTTCGAGCCCCGTCACTCCCGCCATTCAACCGGTGCGCGGGCGGCGGTCGCCGCGGCCGATACCTAACAGATCGTCGCTTTCTTTCCACAGGCCCGCTCCTTATAGTGGGTCCGCTGCAGCGCAATAAACGACGCGCCGGAAGCGTTTAGCGCTCGGGGTGGCGGCATGAACGACTTGCTGAAGGAATATCTGCCAATCCTGATCTTCCTCGTGATCGCCATCGGTTTTTCGGTGGCGGCGGTCGCGTTGTCGCTGGTGGTGGGTTCGCAGCGTCCCGACTCCGAGAAGGTCTCGGCCTACGAGTGCGGCTTCGAGGCGTTCGACCAGGCGCGCAGCAAGTTCGACGTGCGCTATTATCTGGTCGCCATCCTGTTCATCATCTTCGACCTCGAAGTCGCGTTCCTGTTCCCCTGGGCGGTCTCGCTCGGCGACATCGGCGTGTTCGGCTTCTGGTCGATGGTCGTGTTCCTGGGCGTGCTGACCGTGGGCTTCGTCTACGAGTGGAAAAAGGGAGCGTTGGAATGGGAGTGACGACGCTCGCCCCCAATCAGGAAGGCGCGCCGCTGCCGCCGGGCCCGCAGCAGGACGCGTTGCTGCGCCAGGCGACCGGCGAGTTCGCCGAGAAGGGCTTCCTGATCGCGCAGTTCGACAAGCTGGTGAGCTGGGCGCGTTCGGGCTCGCTGTGGCCGATGACCTTCGGGCTCGCGTGCTGCGCGGTCGAGATGATGCACACCGCGGCGAGCCGCTACGATCTCGACCGCTTCGGCGTCGTGTTCCGGCCGAGCCCGCGCCAGTCCGACGTCATGATCGTCGCCGGCACGCTGACCAACAAGATGGCGCCGGCGCTGCGCAAGGTCTACGACCAGATGGCGGAGCCGCGCTGGGTGATCTCGATGGGATCGTGCGCCAACGGCGGCGGCTACTATCACTATTCCTACTCCGTGGTGCGCGGCTGCGATCGCATCGTGCCGGTCGACATCTACGTGCCCGGCTGTCCGCCGACCGCGGAGGCGCTGCTCTACGGCGTGCTGCAGCTGCAGAAAAAGATCAAGCGAACCCGCAGCTTCGTGCGTTGAGGCGTCAGGCATGTCGGGCAAGCTCAAGGAGCTGGGCGATTACATTGCCGGAAGTCTGCCGGGCATCGTGCTCAAGGCGGAGGACCTGCAGGGCGAGCTGACGGTCACGGCCGAAGGCGCCCAGATCGTCCGGCTGATGACGTTCCTGCGCGACGACGCGCGCTGCCTCTTCAAGATCCTGATGGACGTGTGCGGGGTCGACTATCCCGACCGGCCGCAACGCTTCGACGTCGTCTATCACCTGCTCAGCCCGCGCCACAATCTGCGTGTGCGCGTCAAGGTCGAGACCGACGAGGCGACCCCGGTGCCGTCGGTCACCGGCGTGTTCTCGTCCGCCGGCTGGTTCGAGCGCGAGACCTGGGACCTGTTCGGCATCTTCTTCTCCGACCATCCGGACCTGCGCCGCATCCTCACCGACTACGGGTTCGAGGGGCACCCGCTGCGCAAGGACTTCCCGCTCACCGGCTACGTCGAGGTGCGCTACGACGACGAGCAGAAGCGCGTCGTCTACGAGCCCGTGAAGCTGGTGCAGGAGTTCCGCAGCTTCGACTTCGTCAGCCCCTGGGAGGGCATGGTGACCACCGCGGCCATGCTGCCGGGCGACGAGAAGGCGCCGCTCGCGCCCAAGAAATCCTGAGGCGCGCGATGGCCGAAGCCGAGCTCCACCAGATCAAGACCTACTCGCTGAACTTCGGGCCGCAGCATCCGGCGGCCCACGGCGTGCTGCGCCTGGTGCTCGAGCTCGACGGCGAGATCGTCGAGCGCGCCGATCCGCATATCGGCCTCTTGCACCGCGGCACCGAGAAGCTGATCGAGTACAAGACCTATCTGCAGGCGGTGCCCTATTTCGACCGGCTCGACTACGTCGCGCCGATGAACCAGGAGCACGCCTTCGCGCTCGCGGTCGAGAAGCTGCTCGGGCTCGACGTGCCGAAGCGCGGCCAGTGGATCCGCGTGCTCTACTGCGAGATCGGCCGCATCCTCAACCATCTGCTCAACATCACGACGATGGCGCTCGACGTCGGCGCGATCACGCCGCTGCTCTGGGGCTTCGAGGAGCGCGAGAAGCTGATGGAGTTCTACGAGCGCGCGTCGGGCGCGCGGCTCCACGCCGCCTACTTCCGGCCGGGCGGCGTGCACCAGGACCTGCCGGCCGGCCTCGCCGACGACATCGCGGCGTGGAACCACCACTTCCCCAAGGTGATCGACGACCTCGACAATCTGTTGACCGAGAACCGCATCTTCAAGCAGCGCACGGTCGACATCGGCCGCGTGACCGCCGAGCAGGCCTACGACTGGGGCTTCTCGGGCCCGGTGCTGCGCGGCTCGGGCGTGCCGTGGGATCTGCGCAAGGCGCAGCCCTACGACGCCTACGAGGAGGTCGATTTCGACATTCCGGTCGGCCGCAACGGCGACTGCTACGACCGCTATCTCGTGCGGCTCGAGGAGATGCGCCAGAGCGTCAAGATCATCGATCAGTGCCTCGCCAAGATGGAGCCGGGGCCGGTGACGACGCGCGACCGCAAGGTGGCGCCGCCGCCGCGCGCCGAGATGAAGCAGTCGATGGAAGCCCTCATCCATCATTTCAAGCTCTACACCGAGGGCTATCACGTGCCGCCCGGCGAGACCTACGCCGCGGTCGAGGCGCCCAAGGGCGAGTTCGCCGTCTACGTGGTCGCCGACGGCACCAACAAGCCCTATCGCTGCAAGATCCGCGCGCCGGGCTTCGCCTTCCTGCAGGCGATGGACTTCCTCGGCAAGGGACACATGCTGGCCGACATCGTGGCGATCATCGGCTCGCTCGACATCGTGTTCGGGGAGATCGACCGATGAGCATCCGCAACGGCGGCACCGGAGACGCCGACCAGCCGGCGGAGTTCGCCTTCACGCCGGAGAACAAGGCGACGGCCGACAAGATCATCGCCAAGTATCCGGCCGGCAGGCAGGCGAGCGCAGTGATCCCGCTGCTCGATCTGGCGCAGCGCCAGCACGACGGCTGGCTGCCGCGCGCCGCGATGGACCATGTCGCCAAGCTGCTCGCCATGGCGCCGATCCGGGTCTACGAGGTCGCGACCTTCTACACGATGTTCAACCTCAAGCCGGTCGGGCGCTATCACGTGCAGGTCTGCACCACGACGCCGTGCTGGCTGCGCAACTCCGACGCGGTGCTCGATGCCTGCCGCAGGAAGCTCGGCGTCGAGATCGGCGGGATGACCGCCGACAAGCTCTTCACCCTGAGCGAGGTCGAGTGCCTGGGCGCCTGCGTCAACGCGCCGATGATGCAGATCAACGACGACTACTACGAGGATCTCGACGCGCGCTCGACCGAGGCGATCCTCGACGCGCTGAAGCGCGGCGAGACGCCGAAGCCCGGCCCGCAGAACGGCCGCATCACCTCGGCGCCGGCATCGGGGCCGACCACGCTCACCGCCAAGACGGGCTCCTGAGCATGCTGAGCGACAAGGACCGCATCTTCACCAATCTCTACGGCCAGCACGACTGGCGGCTGGCCGGTGCGCGCGCCCGCGGCGACTGGGACGGCACCAAGGCGCTGCTCGAGAAGGGTCGCGACTGGATCATCGAGGAGATGAAGAACTCCGGCCTGCGCGGCCGCGGCGGCGCAGGTTTCTCGGCCGGGCTGAAATGGTCGTTCATGCCCAAGACCGTGGCGCCAGGCCGGCCGCACTATCTCGTGGTCAACGCCGACGAGGGCGAGCCCGGCACCTGCAAGGACCGCGACATGATGCGCCACGACCCGCACAAGCTGGTCGAGGGCTGCCTGATCGCCTCGTTCGCGATGGCCGCGCAGGCCTGC
>DATJNS010000491.1:0-2525 GCA_035507915.1 Candidatus Sulfotelmatobacter sp. | reverse complement strand
GCGTGGCGCGGCTGGCGGCCAGGGTCTCGAGCGCCTCGCCGTGCGGCATGTCGCTCGCCCGCACCGCGGTGCGCGTCAGGATCACGGTCTGCGCGACGCCGGGCAGGGTCAGCTCGGTCTTGAGCGCGGCGGCGGCGGCGGCAAACGCCGGCACGCCGGGCACCACCTCGTAGGGGATGGCGAGCGCGTCGAGCCGGCGCATCTGCTCGGCGATTGCGCCGTAGATCGACGGGTCGCCCGAGTGCACGCGCGCGACGTCGAGGCCCGCCGCGTGCGCCGTTTCGATCTCGGCGATGATCTGGTCGAGCGTCAGCGCGCTGGTGTCGATCACGCGCGCATCGGCGCGCGCGTCGGCGAGCAGCGCGTGCGGCACCAGCGAGCCGGCGTAGAGCACGAGCGGCGCCTGCTGGATGAGCCGCCACCCCCGCACGGTGACGAGATCGGGGGCGCCCGGGCCGGCGCCGATGAAGTGCACCGTCATTCGACGCGGTAGCCGCGTGGCGTGTAGAGCCGGGGCCCGTCGGCGAGATCGATGCGTTGCGTCGTCGTGCTGCCGATCAGCACCAGGCTCAGCATGTCGACGGCTGCGACGTCGAGCGCGCCCAAGGTCGTCACGACGACGGATTCGCCCTCGCGCCCGAGGTTGCGCGCCACGCCGACCGGCGTGTCGGCCGGGCGATGCGCGCCCACGATCTCCAGCGCGCGCGCGAGCTGCCAGTCGCGCCGCTCCGACCGCGGATTGTAGAGCGCGATCACGAAGTCGGCGGCGCCCGCCGCGGCGAGTCGGCGCTCGACGGTCGGCCACGGCGTCAAGAGGTCCGACAGCGAGACGGCGCAGAAATCATGGCCGAGCGGCGCGCCGAAGCGTGCCGCGGCCGCTTGCAGCGCGCTGACGCCGGGTACCACCGTCAGGGCGACGCGCCGCCAGTCGGCGCGCTCCGCGCGCGCGATGCGCTCGAACGCGAGCGTCGCCAGGCCGTAGATGCCGGCGTCGCCGCTCGACACAAGGGCGACGCGCTTGCCCTGCGCGGCCAGGTCGAGCGCCTGCGCGACGCGGGCGCTCTCCGCGCCCAGCGCGGTGGCGTGACGTGACGCGTCGCCGATCAGGTCGGCGATCAGATCGAGATAGAGCGCGTAGCCCACCACCGCTTCGGCATTCTCGAGCGCGGCCACGGCGTCGAGCGTGCGCGTCGCGCGGTCGCCCGGGCCGATGCCGACGATCGCGAGGCTGCCGCGCGGGCGGCCGATCGTCGCCGGATCGAGATCGTGCACGGCGAGCGCCACGGCGCAGGTCGCGCGCGTCGAGCGCGTCTTGGGCACGATCAGGCGCGCGTCGGCGCCGGCGGCGGCGAGCGCCGCGCCCTCGGCGACGCCGGGGCAGCCGGTCTCGCGCAGCACGACCTCGGACGGAGTGGCGAGGCGCGGCGCCTCCGCGTTGAGGCGGCCCGCGTCGAAGAAGCGCGCCGGCACGCCCAGGCGTCGCGCCAGCGCGTGGACCGCCGGCTCGTCGGCCTTCAGATCGATCGAGACCACGCACGCGATCGCATGTGGGCTGAGCCCGTGCTGCGCCAACGTCGTGTCGACCAGCGCGCCGAGCTCCGCGGGCGCGACGTCGCGCTCGCAGCCGACGCCGAGCGCCAGCACCGGCGGGTGGAGCACGAGGTCGTCGCCGGCCTCGATCGCGCGATGGGTCGCGCGCACGGCCGGCCGCGCGTCGGGGGTGAAGCGCAAGCCGGCGAGCCACGCGGCGTCGCCGGCCTCCACCGCCAATCCGACCGGCTCGCCGGCGAGCAGCCGCGCCGCGATCGCCTTGGCGCGCGCCGGGTTGCCGACATGCCAGCCCGGCGGCGGCTCGTCGAGGGCCGTGCCGAGCTCGAGCTCGCTCGCGGTCGTGAGCGCGGCGACCGCGCCCAGCCGCGCCGCCAGCGCGCGCGCCAGCCGGTTGGCGCCGTGGTGGCCGCCGAGCAGCGGCACGACGGCGCTCAGATCCTCGGCGACCGCGACCACGGGCGGCTCGACCGTCTTGTCGGCGAGCAGCGGCGCCACCGCGCGGATCAGGATGCCGGCCGCGCACACGCCGACGATCGGCGTGCCGGCGGCGAACAGCGCGCGCAGATGGACGACCGTATCGGCAAAGGCGACGTCGGCCCCGGCGACGCGGCCAGCGAGGCCGTGCAGATGCGCGCCCGGCAACGCGGCAACGATACGCCGTGCCGTCGCGAGCGCGCTCGGGCCGAGACACAGCACCGCGGCGCCGCGCGGCAGCGCGGCAGTGTCGTCGCGCGGCAGCGCGTCTTGCATCAGAGGGCGACCGCGTTGCCGCGCCGGTGCACCAGCACGGTGGCGAAATAGGGCGCGTCGTCGTCGGGCACGTCGGCGAGCCGCCGGATCGCCTGCTCGGGCAGCGTGGCGCGCTCGATGTAGCGCGCGTCGTCGGCGAGCCCGAGCGCGCCGAGCACACGCCGCACCTTGGCGAGATGCCGGCCGAGCTTGATGATCGCGGCGGCGTCGGTCGCCCGGAGCCG
>DATJNS010000490.1:0-2933 GCA_035507915.1 Candidatus Sulfotelmatobacter sp. | reverse complement strand
GCAGTGGCATCCGGAGGCACGGCTCGACGCCTGCACGGTGTCGCGCGGCCTGTTCGAGGCGTTCCGCGACGCCGCCCGGGCGCACGCCGTCCGGCGTCTCGCGCCAGCCGCCGGCCGCGCGGCCTAATCCGCCCCGATCTTCGCCAGCAACGCCACCAGGGTCCGACGCTCGGCATCGCTCAGCCGGTGCGCGATCGCGTTTTCGTGCTCGCGCAGCTGCGCCGCGGCGCGCGCCAGCAGCTGAGTGCCCGCCGGGCTGAGCCGCAAGGCGTGAGACCGGCGGTCGCGCGGGCTGGGTGCCCGGATCACCAGGCCGCGCGCCTCCAGCCGATCGATCAGCGGCACCACCGTCGAGCGGTCGACCCCGAGCGCGCCGCCGAGCGCGCTCTGGCTGAGGCCGGGATTGGCGTCGATCAGCAGCAGCGCGCCGAGCTGGCCCGGGGTCAGCTCCAGGCCGGCGAACGCCGCCCCGAAGTGCTGGAAGACGGCGACCTGGGCGCGCCGGAGCTGATAGCCGACCAAACCGCTCAGCAGGCCGAAATTGAGGCGGTTCTTGGCGTTCGGCGCCGGCTCGCTCAAGGGATCACTCGCAGGATCGCTCACGGCCGGGATGACATTGTTTGATGAACCAACAATTGGCAATCCCACCTAACGCCGCTATATGTGATCCTAAGTGCAACCATCCGCGCGGCGCCAGCCGATGGCGTATCAGGTGCGCATCCGGCAGGCCGACCGGCCGGTTTCGGTCGAGCCGGGCCAGACCATTCTCGAGGCTGCCCTGGCCCAGGGCGTGGCCTACCCCCACGGCTGCCGCTCGGGCAATTGCGGCGCCTGCAAGTCGCGCTGCTACGCCGGCGAGCTCGAGCTCGCCCCCTATTCTGACTACGCGCTGAGCGGCGCTGAGCGGGCGTCCGGCCTGATCCTCGCCTGCCGCGCGGTGCCGTGGAGCGACGCCGAGGTCGGCTGGCTCGACGCGGACGAGCTGATGGTCCACCCGATCCGCCACCTGACCTGCCGGGTGCGCGCGCTCGAGCAGGCGACCCACGACATCCGGGTCGTCCGCCTCGAGATCCTGTCGGGCGGGCCGTTCAGCTTCTCGGCCGGCCAGTACGCGCGGGTCCGCTTCGACGATCTGCCGGCGCGCGACTACTCGATGGCCAACCGGCCCGACCAGCCCGATCTCGAGCTGCACATCCGCCAGATGGGCGGCGGCGGCGCCAGCGTCTACGCCGGCACCCGGCTGGCGGTCGGCGACATCGTCACGGTCGAGGGACCGTACGGCACGTCCTATCTGCGCGAGCGCCACACCGGCCCGATCCTGGCGGTCGCCGGCGGCTCGGGCCTGGCGCCGATCACGTCGATCGTCGAGAGCGCGCTCGCGCGCGGCATGCAGCAGCCGATCCGCCTCTATTTCGGCGTGCGCGACGAGCGCGACCTCTATCGCGAGGCGGCGCTTACGGCGCTCGCCGCCGCCCATCCGAACTTCCGCTTCACGCCCGTGCTGTCCGAGCCGCACGGCCCGACCGCGCGGCGCACCGGCTTCGTGCATCAGGTGGTCGCCGGCGAACTCGGCGACGTCGACGGCATGAAGGCCTATCTCGCCGGCCCGCCGCCGATGGTCGAGGCGGCGAGCGCGATGCTGACCGAGCGCGGCGTGCGGCGCGAGGACATCCACGCCGATGCGTTCTACACGGAAGCGGAAAAAGCAACATTGGGAGGAGCGCCATGAGCAAAGTCGACTTGAGCGGACGTGTCGCGCTGGTGACCGGCGGCGGCGCCGGCATCGGGCGGGCCATCAGCGAGACCCTGGTGGCCTGTGGCGCCTCGGTCGTGATCGCCGACTGCGGCACGTCGATCAACGGCGAGGGCGCCGACCCCGCGTCGATCGAGACGCTGGCGGGCGCGCTCGGCAAGGCGGCGGCGTTCACCGAAAGCATCGCGAGCCCGAGCGCGGCCGAGAGCGCGGTCGCGCTCGCGGTCAAGCGGTTCGGCGGCATCGACATCGTGGTCAACAACGCCGCCATCCTGCGCGACGGCTTCATCTTCAAGTCCGACCCGCACGACTGGGAGGCGGTGCTGCGCACCAATCTGTCGGCGGCCTATTTCGTCGCGCGCGCCGCCACGCCGGTGATGCGCGATCAGGTCAAGGCCGAGCGCGGCGGCAAGCCCTACGCCTGGGGCCGCATCGTCAACATCGTGTCGACCGCCGGCCTCTACGGCAATTTCGGACAGTCGCCCTACGCGTCCGCCAAGGCCGGGCTGTTCGGGCTGACGCGCGTGATCGCGCACGACATGGCGCGCTCGGGCGTGACGTGCAACGCGGTGGCGCCGTTCGCCGCGACGCGCGTCACCGAGTCGATCAAGCCGGCCAACCCGGCGCAGGAGGCCTACAAGCGCGGCGCGCTGACCGTGCCGGCCGCCGACGTCGCCGCGTTCGTCGCCTATCTGTGCTCGCCCAAGGCGCAGGACATCACCGGCCAGCTGTTCGCGGTGCGCGGCCGCGAGATCTTCCTGATGAGCCAGCCGCGGCCGGTCGCGCGCCTGGTCGCCGAGCGCGGCCAGGATCTCGACGCCCAGGTGCGCCAGGCGCTCGCGCCGCAATTCGTCAAGCTCGAGACCGATCTCGAGGCCTTCGCCACCGACCCGATCGTCTGACGCCGAGGAGCCGACGCATGACCGATGTGACGCCGCCGCCGACCGTGGAAACCGCCGATGGGCTGAAGTCGACGCCCGACGAGTTCCAGGATCTCGTGCGCAAGATCGTGATCAGCCACGCCGTCAACGAGCTCTATGGCGCACAGGTGTTCGACGAGCCGGCGATCGCGTTCGCGCCGACGCCTTACGCCAAGTGGCTGACCTGCCGGGTCGCCATGGAGGAGTACGGCCATCACGTGCGCTTCCGCGAGCTCGGCGAGGCGATCGGCATCCCGTCG
>DATJNS010000489.1:0-3443 GCA_035507915.1 Candidatus Sulfotelmatobacter sp. | reverse complement strand
CAGACCGACCACGAGGACGCCAACGGCCAGTTCGAGATGAACTGGACCTACGACGACTGCCTGGTCACCGCGGACCGCCACGCCTTCTTCAAGTTCATGGTCAAGCGGCTCGCCGAGCAGCACGGGCTGCGCGCGACCTTCATGCCGAAGCCGTTCATGGAACTGACCGGCAACGGCTGCCACGCCCACGTCTCGCTGTGGAACGCGGCCGGCGACAAGAACCTGTTCCACGATCCGAAGGGCGAGCTCGGCCTGTCGGCGCTGGCCTATCAGTTCCTCGGCGGCATCCTCCATTCGGGCGAGGCGCTGACCGCGCTGTTCACGCCGACGGTCAACAGCTTCAAGCGCATCAACGCCGCGCCGACCCTGTCGGGCGCCACCTGGTCGCCCAACTCGATCACCTACGGCGGCAACAACCGCACCCACATGGTGCGCATCCCCGAGCCGGGTCGCTTCGAGATCCGCCTGCTCGACGGCGCCGCCAATCCCTATCTGCTGCAGGCCGGCATCCTGGCCGCCGGGCTCGACGGCATCGCCAACAAGCGCGATCCCGGCAAGCGGCTCGACGTCGACATGTACGCGATCGGCCACACGCTGAAGGGCATCCGCAAGCTGCCGCTCAACCTGCTCGACTCGCTGCGCGCCTTCGAGACGTCGCGCGTGCTGCGCGACGGGCTCGGCACTGCGTTCACCGAGCCCTACCTCAAGCTCCGCATGGCGCAGTGGCAGGACTACATGCGCCACCTGACCGACTGGGAGCGCGAGCACACGCTCGACGCCTGAGCCTCACTTGACGTCGAGCTTGGCCAGGTTGTCGCGCGCGATGTCGGCGGCCGGGCTGTCGGGCGCGGTGCGCAGCACGGTGAGCCAGTCCTGGCGCGCGCCCGCGGGATCGTTGGTGAGCCGGCGCACGATGCCGCGCTCGGCCAGCGCGTCGGGATTGCGCGGATCGATCTTGAGCGCCGCGGCGACATCCTCCGACGCCATCGACAGGCTGTCGACGTAGCGGTAGGCGCTGGCGCGCAGCACCAGCGCGTCGGCGCGCTGCGGATTGATCTCGAGCGCCGCGTTGAGGTCGTCGATCGCCTCCCAATAGTTCTTCGCCTCGCCCAGCGTGATGGCGCGGTCGATCAGGAGATCGACGTCGCGCGGGCGCAGCTTAAGGGCCGCGGTCTGGTCGGCGTAGGCCCGCTCGGGCTTGTGCGCCATGATCCAGGCCTGCGCCGCCTGGGCGAGCGCGTCGACGCTGAGGTCGGCCTCGCCGTGCGCCATGTCGGTGGCGAGATGCTCGAGCTCGGTGGCGGCGTGCTCGTACTGTCCCATCTTCATGAGCGCGAGCGCGGCGCAGTGGCGCGCCGGGAAGCCGCCGCCGCGCTCGACCCAGGTGCTGGCGGTGTCGAACGCGGCCGCCGCATCGCGGTTGATCTCGCGCAGGCAGTCGCCGTACTCGCGGTCGCGGTCGTCGGGCGCCGCCTGCGCGGCGCCGGCCACGAGGCCGAGGCAGGACACCACGCACAGAAACCGACGGACCGTCATGCTGCTCCTGAGATCGCGCTGCAATCCGCGTATTATATAGGGCGATGGCCGCGACCCGAGAAAACCATCTGTTCTGCTTCGGCCTCGGCTATTCGGCCGTGGTGCTGGCCGACCGCCTCCGCGCGCGAGGCTGGCAGATCAGCGGCACCACGCGCGACGCGGCGAAAGCGCGCGCGCTGAGCGCGCACGGTATCGCGGCCGTCATGTTCGAGCGCGGGCGGCCGCTCGATCCGGCCGTGCTGGCGACCGCCAGCCACATCCTGAGCGCGGTGCCGCCCGACGAAGCGGGCGATCCCGTGCTCGACGTCCACGGCGGCGATCTGACGCGCCTGCGGCCGGCCTGGGCCGGCTACCTGTCGACCACCGGCGTGTACGGCGATCGCGGCGGCGACTGGGTCGACGAGGACGCAACGCTGAGGCCGATCGGCGTGCGCGGCCGTCGCCGCGTCGCCGCCGAGGCAGGCTGGCGCGCGCTCGGGCTGCCGCTGCACATCTTCCGGCTCGCCGGCATCTACGGACCCGGCCGCAGCGCGCTCGACACGGTGCGCGCCGGACGCGCGCAGCGCATCGACAAGCCCGGACAGGTGTTCAGCCGCATCCATGTCGACGATCTCGCTGCCGTGATCGAGGCCTCGATCGCCCGACCCAACCCGGGCGCGATCTACAACGTGTGCGACGACGACCCGGCGCCGCCGCAGGACGTGATCGCCCACGCCTGCCGCCTGCTCGGCATCGCGGCGCCGCCGCTCGTGCCGTTCGACACCGCCGTCCTGTCGCCGATGGCGCGCAGCTTCTATGACGAGAACAAGCGGGTCAGCAACCGGCGGATCAAGACCGAGCTTGGCGTCCGGCTGCGCTACCCCGATTATCGCGCCGGTCTCGCGGCCTTGGCGGAGAGCCGTTAGACTGGCGCCATGACCCAGACGATCGCGCCGCTCAGGCTCGAGGACGACGTGATCCCGGTGCTCGATCTCGGCGCCTGGCGTGCCGGCGTGCCCGGCGCGGCCGAACGGCTGGCCGAGCAGCTGCGCTGGGCCAGCGAGACCATCGGCTTCTACTTCATCACCGACCACGGCATCCCGCAGGCGCAGATCGACGCCGTGTTCGAGCAGGCCCGGCGCTTCCACGCGCTGCCGCTCGACGAGAAGCTGACGCTGCGCATCAACAAGCATCAGATCGGCTACCTGCCGATGGGCGGCGTGATCTACAAGACCTCGGCGGTCAACCGCAACACCAAGAGCGACCTCAACGCGGCGATCTTCATCCGCCGCGAGCGCGCCCCCGACGATCCCGACGTGATCGCCGGCGTGCCGTGGCGCGGCCTGAACCAATGGCCGGCCAACCTTCCCGGCTTCCGCGAGACCGTGATCGCCTACCAGCGCGCCATCGAGGCGCTGGCGCTCGACATGCTGGCGCTCTACGACCGCGCGCTCGACATGCCGGCGGGCTTCTTCCGCAGGCGCTTCGAGAACGCGCACATCAACCTGCGTCTGTCGCACTACCCGCCCAACCTGGCGCCCGAGGACAACCAGTTCGGCATCGCGCCGCACACTGATTCCGGCTTCATGACGTTCCTGCCGCAGTCGGCGGTGCCCGGGCTCGAGATCGGCCTGCCGGGCGGCACATGGCTCACCGTGCCGCCGATGCCGGGCACCTATCTGGTCAACACCGGCGACATCCTCAACCGCTGGACCAACGGCCGCTTCCTGTCGACGCCGCACCGCGCCAACAACCGCAGCGATCGCGACCGCTACGCCGCGCCGTTCTTCTTCGATCCCAACACCGACACCCTGATCGAGTGCCTGCCCGGCTGCCAGGGCCCCGGCAACCCGCCGCGCTTTCCGCCGCAGACCTTCGGCGACTATTACCAGTGGTGGGTGCGCACCAACTACCCGCACCAGCGCGAG
>DATJNS010000488.1:0-13493 GCA_035507915.1 Candidatus Sulfotelmatobacter sp. | reverse complement strand
CGCGTTCGCCGTGAACGGGAACTTGCCGACCTTGTAGTCCACGCCGGCGGCCTTGAGCTCTTCCTCGGTCTTGCCGACCGAGGCGACCTCGGGCCACGTGTAGACCACCGCCGGGATCGCGTCGTAGTTCACGTGCGGTTTCTGACCGGCCATGAACTCGGCCGCCGCGACGCCCTCCTCCTCGGCCTTGTGCGCCAGCATGGGGCCGGCGATCACGTCGCCGATCGCGTAGATCGACGGCACGGACGTGCGGAAATGGCCGTCGGTCTTGATCCGGCCGCGGTCGTCGAAGGCGACGCCGGCCTCCTTGGCGCCGAGCTTCTCGGCATAGGGGCGGCGCCCGATCGCGACCAGCACGACGTCGCACTTGAGCGTCTCGGCGGCGCCACCGGCCGCCGGCTCCACGGTCAGCGTGACGCCCTTGTTGGTCTTCTGCGCCTTGGTGACCTTGGTCGACAGCTTGAATTGCATGCCCTGCTTGCCGAGCGTGCGCTGGAGCTGGCGGCCGATCTCGGCGTCGAGACCCGGCGTGATGCGGTCGAGGAACTCGACGACCGTGATCTCGGCGCCGAGCCGGCGCCACACCGAGGCCATCTCGAGCCCGATATAGCCGCCGCCGACGACGACCAGATGCTCCGGCACCTTGTCGAGCGACAAGGCGCCGGTCGAGGTCACGATCGACTTCTCGTCGGTCTCGACGCCGGGGAGCGGCGTGCTCTCCGAGCCGGTCGCGATCAGGATCAGCTTGGTGTCGAGGGTCTGCGCGCCGCCCGAGCCGTTGACCGTGACCTGCGTCGGGCCGGTGATCCGTCCCTCGCCCTGGACGTGCGCGACCTTGTTCTTCTTGAACAGAAAGGCGACGCCCTTGGTCAGGTCGTCGACCACCTTGTCCTTGCGCGCCATCATGGCGGGCAGGTCGAACTCGACCGACTTCACCTTGACGCCGTGCGCCGCCAGGCCGTGCTGAGCCTCCTCGAACTTCTCCGACGACTGCAACAGCGCCTTCGACGGGATGCAGCCGATGTTGAGGCACGTGCCGCCCAGCCGGTCGCCCTTCTCGACGCAGGCGACGCTCATGCCGAGCTGCGCGGCACGGATCGCGGCGACGTAGCCGCCGGGGCCGCCGCCGATGACGACCAGGTCGTACGACGCCATGGGGCTCTCCTCTAGAGATCCAGCAGCAGGCGCTGGGGATCCTCGATCGCGTCCTTGACGTGGATCAGGAAGGTGACGGCCTCGCGGCCGTCGATGATCCGGTGATCGTAGGACAAAGCGAGATACATCATCGAGCGCACCTCGACCTTGTCGCCGCTCTTGTCGGACACCACCATCGGGCGCTTCTGGATCTTGTGCATGCCGAGGATGCCGGACTGCGGCGGGTTGAGGATCGGGGTCGACAGCAGCGAGCCGTAGATGCCGCCGTTCGAGATCGTGAAGGTGCCGCCCGACAGCTCGTCGAGCGCGAGCTTGCCGTCGCGCGCGCGCCGGCCGAGCTCGGCGATCTTCTTCTCGATGTCGGCGAGGCTCATCTTGTCGGCGCCGCGCACCACCGGCACGACCAGGCCTTGCGGCGTGCCGACCGCGACGCCGATGTCGTAGTAGTTCTTGTAGACCAGGTCGTCGCCGTCGATCTCGCCGTTGACCGCCGGGACCTCCTTCAAGGCGTGGATGCACGCCCTGACGAACAGCGACATGAAGCCGAGCCGCACGCCGTGCTTCTTCTCGAAGGCCTCGTTGTATTGGCTGCGCAGCGCCATCACGCGGCCCATGTCCACCTCGTTGAAGGTGGTCAGCATGGCGGCGGTGTTCTGCGCCTGCTTCAGACGCTCGGCGATGCGCTTGCGCAGCCGCGTCATGCGCACGCGCTCCTCGCGGGCGGGATCGCCGACCCGCGGCGCGGCCGGCGCAGCGGGCGGCGCGCTGGGCGCCGGCGCGGGCGCGGCCGACAGGACCTGCAGCACGTCGCCCTTGGTCACGCGGCCGTCCTTGCCGGTGCCGGCGAGCTTCGACGGATCGATTTGGTTCTCCTCGACCAGCTTGCGCGCCGCCGGCCCCGGCATCGCAGCGGCGGCCGCCGGCTGCGCGGCAGGCTTGGGCGCGGCAGGCGCCGGCTTGGCCTCGGCGGGCTTCGCAGCCGCCGGTTTGGCGGCCGCCTTGGCGCCGCCCGCGCCGTCGCCGATGCGGCCGAGCAGCGCGCCCACGGCGACGTTGCTGCCCTCGGGCGCGGCGATCTCGGCGAGCGTCCCGGCGGCCGTCGCGTTGACCTCGAGCGTCACCTTGTCGGTCTCGAGCTCGACCAAGGGCTCGTCGACCGCCACCGGGTCGCCGAGCGCCTTCAGCCACTTCGCCACGGTCGCCTCGGTCACCGACTCGCCGAGCGTGGGAACCTTGATCTCCGCCGCCATGCTGACCCCCGCTTTGGCTGCCCTAGGCGATGCGCAACGCCGCGTCGACCAGCTCCGCCTGCTCCTGCTGGTGGCGCTTGTTCAAGCCGGTCGCGGGCGACGCCGCCGCCCGCCGCCCGACATAGCGCGGCCGGCGCGCCTTGACCGTGAGGTTCGACAGCACCTGCTCGATCGGCCGGTCGACGAAGCTCCACGCGCCCATGTTCTCGGGCTCCTCCTGGCACCACACCACCTCGGCGCCCTGATAGCGATTGAGCTCGGCGCCCAGCGTGTTGGCCGGGAACGGATAGATCTGCTCGAGGCGCACGATCGCGATGTTCTTGATGCCGCGCTTGGCGCGCTCGGCGGCGAGGTCGTAATAGACCTTGCCGGTGCACAGGATGACGCGTTGCACCTTGTCGTCACCGACCAGCTTCTCGCTCTCCGGCAGGACGCGGTGGAACGACGAGCCGTCGGCCATGTCGTCGAGCGTCGACTGGCACGCCTTCAGCCGCAGCAGCGATTTCGGCGTCATGACGATCAGCGGCTTGCGGAAATTGCGCTTCATCTGCCGCCGCAGCGCATGGAAGTAGTTGGCCGGCGTGGTGCAGTTGACGACCTGCATGTTGTCTTCGGCGCATAGCTGCAGATAGCGCTCGAGCCGGGCCGACGAGTGCTCGGGACCCTGTCCCTCCATGCCGTGGGGCAGCAGCATCACGAGGCCGGACATGCGCAGCCACTTGGATTCCCCGGAGGAAATAAACTGGTCGACCATGACCTGCGCGCCGTTGGCGAAATCGCCGAACTGGCCTTCCCACAGCACGAGCGCGTTCGGCTCGGCCAAGCTGTAGCCGTACTCGAAGCCGAGCACCGAGTTCTCGGCGAGCGGGCTGTCGATCACCTCGAAGGCCGCCTGCCCGTCCTTGAGATTGTTGAGCGGGATGAAGCGCTCCTCGGTGTCCTGGTGGACGAGCACGCTGTGGCGCTGGCTGAACGTGCCGCGGCCGCAGTCCTGGCCCGACAGGCGCACCGGGATGCCCTCGACCAGCAGGGTGCCGAACGCGAGCGCCTCGGCGGTCGACCAGTCGATGCCGGCGCCGGTCTCGATCATGCGCCGCTTGGCCTCGAGCTGGCGGACGATCTTGGGGTTGACGTGGAAGCCCTCGGGAAACTCGCTGAGCTTGAGCCCGACCGCCTGCAGCACGTCGCGCGCCACCCCGGTGGTGCCGCGGCGGTCGTCGCCCGGCGCGGTGCCGAAGCCCGACCACTTGCCTTCGAGCCAGTCCGCCTTGTTGGGGCGGTAGCTGCCGGCCGCCTGGAACTGCTCGTCCAGGAAGGCGGCGAACTGCGCCACCGCGCCGGTGGCGTCGCCTTCGGCCAGCGTGCCTTCGGCGACCAGCCGGTCGGCGTAGATCTGCCGCGTCGTCGGATGGTTGGCGATCGTGCGGTACATGATCGGCTGTGTGAAGCCCGGCTCGTCGCCCTCGTTGTGACCGAAGCGGCGGTAGCAGATCATGTCGATCACGACGTCGCGCTTGAACTTCTGGCGGAACTCGATGGCGATGCGCGAGACGTGGACGACCGCCTCGGGATCGTCGCCGTTGACGTGGAAGATCGGCGCCTGCACCGCCATCGCGAGATCCGACGGGTAGGGCGTGAAGCGCGAAAAGGACGGCGCAGTCGTGAAGCCGATCTGGTTGTTGACGATGAAGTGGATGGTGCCGCCGGTGCGGTAGCCGCGCAGCTCCGACAGCGCCAGCGTCTCGGCGACCAGGCCCTGGCCGGCGAACGCCGCGTCGCCATGCATCAGGAGGCCCATCACCTTGATGCGCTCATCGTCCTTGCGCTGCTGCTGCTTGGCGCGCACCTTGCCGACCACGACCGGGTCGACCGCCTCCAGATGCGACGGGTTGGCGGTCAGCGACAGGTGCACGACCTTGCCGTCGAACTCGCGGTCCGACGACGTGCCGAGGTGATACTTGACGTCGCCCGAGCCCTGGACGTCCTCGGGATTGGCCGAATGGCCCTGGAACTCCGAGAAGATCGCCGTGAACGGCTTCGACATCATGTTGGCGAGCACGTTGAGGCGGCCGCGATGCGGCATGCCGATGACCATCTCCTCGAGGCCGAGCTGGCCGCCGCGCTTGACGATCTGCTCGAGCCCGGGGATCAGCGCCTCGCCGCCGTCGAGCCCGAACCGCTTGGTGCCGGTGTACTTCTTGTCGAGAAAGTGCTCGAAGCCCTCGGCCGCGACCAGCCGGTCGTAGATCGCGCGCTTGCCCTCCAGGGTGAACTCGGTCTGGTTGCGGCCGGCCTCCATGCGCTCCTGCAGCCACATGCGCTGCTCGGGATCCTGGATGTGCATGAACTCGATGCCGACCGAGCCGCAGTAGGTCTCGCGCAGCTGGCTGATGATCTCGCGCAACGACGCGACCTCGCGGCCGAGCCGGTTGGCGAGGAAGATCGGGCGGTCGAGATCGGCTTCGGTGAAACCGTAATACTCGGGCTGCAGCTCGGGCTGATGCTTCGGCGGCTCGAGGCCGAGCGGATCGAGGTTGGCGGCGAGATGGCCGCGCGTGCGGTAGGCGCGGATCAGGGTGACGGCCTGGATCGAGTCGGTGCAGGTCGAGCGCAGCGCATCGGCGTCGATCGGCTTGCCCGCCGCGGGCGCGCGGGCCGCCGCGCCGTTGCCGGCACGCGCCTCGGCGGCTCCGTTGCCGATCACCTGCGAGCGCTCGCGCGCCCAGCTCGCGCCGTTGAGCTCGCCGAGCACCGCCCGCGCGTCGTCGGCCATCTCGGCGAAGAAGCTCGCCCAGCTGGCGTCGACGCTGTTCGGATCGGCGAGATAACGCGCGTAGAGCTCGGCGATGAAGGTCGCGTTCGCGCCGTAGAGGAACGAAGTCTGGTCTATCTGGGTCGGCATGTTTCAATCAGGCGCGGGGGATGAGCCGCGCCTCCCCTCGCATCGATCGTCTAGTGCTTCAGGCGTTCCGCCATCGTGGTGCCGAGCGCGGCCGGCGAGGCTGCGACCGTGATGCCGGCCGAGCGCATCGCCTCCATCTTGTCGCCGGCGCCACCCTTGCCGCCCGAGATGATCGCGCCGGCGTGGCCCATGCGCCGGCCCGGCGGTGCCGTCACCCCGGCGATGAAGCCGACCACCGGCTTCTTGATCTTGTTGTCCTTGAGGAACTTGGCGGCGTCCTCCTCGGCGCTGCCGCCGATCTCGCCGATCATGATGATGCCGACGGTCTCGTCGTCCTTGAGGAACAGGTCGAGCACGTCGATGAAATTGGTGCCGTTGATCGGATCGCCGCCGATGCCGACACAGGTCGTCTGGCCGAGACCGACCGCCGTGGTCTGCGCCACCGCCTCATAGGTGAGCGTGCCCGAGCGCGAGACAATGCCGATCTTGCCGCGCCGGTGGATGTGACCCGGCATGATGCCGATCTTGCACTCGTCGGGCGTGATCACGCCGGGGCAGTTGGGGCCGATCAGCCGCGTCTTCGAGCCGGCGAGCGCGCGCTTGACCGTGATCATGTCGATCACCGGGATGCCCTCGGTGATGCACACCACGAGCTTGAGCTTGGCGTCGATCGCTTCGAGGATCGCGTCGGCCGCGAACGGCGGCGGCACGTAGATCACCGAGGTGTCGGCCTTGGTTTTCTTCACCGCCGCCTCGACCGTGTCGAACACCGGCAGGTCGAGGTGCTTGGTGCCGCCTTTGCCCGGCGTGACGCCGCCGACCATCTGGGTGCCGTAGGCGATCGCCTGCTCGGAGTGGAAGGTGCCCTGGGCGCCCGTGAAGCCCTGGCAGATCACCTTGGTCGCCTTGTTGACGAGGACTGCCATGTCACGCGGCCTCCTTGACGGCCTTGACGACCTTCTCGGCCGCGTCGGCGAGGTTGTCGGCGGACAGGATCGGCAGCCCGGACTGCGACAGGATCTTCTTGCCGAGCTCGACATTGGTGCCTTCGAGGCGCACCACCAGCGGCACGTTGAGGCTGACCTCGCGCGCCGCCGCCACGACGCCCTCGGCGATCACGTCGCAGCGCATGATGCCGCCGAAGATGTTGATCAGGATGCCTTCGACGTTCTTGTCCGACAGGATGATCTTGAACGCGACCGACACGCGCTCCTTGGTGGCGCCGCCGCCGACGTCGAGGAAGTTGGCCGGCGCGCTGCCGTAGAGCTTGATGATGTCCATGGTCGCCATGGCGAGGCCGGCGCCGTTGACCATGCAGCCGATCTGGCCATCGAGCTTGATGTAGTTGAGGCCGTGCTTGCCGGCTTCGATCTCGGCCGGATCCTCTTCGTCGGCGTCGCGCAGCTCCTCGACGTCCTTGTGACGGAACAGGCCGTTGTCGTCGAAGTTCATCTTGGCGTCGAGCGCGAGCACGTCGCCCTTGCCGGTGACGACCAGCGGGTTGATCTCGACGATCGAGGCGTCGAGGCCGACGAAGGCCTTGTACATCGCGCTCAGGAACTTGATGCAGCTGCCCACCTGGTTGCCGGTCAGCCCGAGACCGAAGGCGATCTTGCGGGCGTAGAAACCCTGCATGCCCTCGACCGGGTCGATCGCGACCTTGAGGATCTTCTCGGGATGCTTGGCGGCGACCTCCTCGATCTCCATGCCGCCTTCGGTCGACGCCATGACGGTGATGCGGCTGGTCGCGCGATCGACCAGCATGCCGAGATAGAGCTCGCGCTTGATGTCGCAGCCCTCCTCGACATAGACGCGCTTGACCTCCTTGCCGGCCGGCCCGGTCTGGTGGGTCACCAGCTTCATGCCGAGCATCTTGCCGGCCGCCTCGCGCACCTCGTCGGTCGACTTGACGACCTTGACGCCGCCCGCCTTGCCGCGCCCGCCGGCGTGGATCTGCGCCTTGACGACATAGACCGGTCCGCCCAGGCCGCGCGCCACCTCGACGGCCTCGTCGGCCGTGTAGGCGACGCCGCCGCGGGGCACCGCGACACCGTATTTGGCGAGCAATCCCTTGGCTTGATATTCATGAATATTCATGGCTATCCGCTTCCTCGAAGTGCGCGGCATTCACCGTAAAATCAAAACATTGCCGATCTAATACCGGCGGCGCACCCCGGGTCGGCGGCGGTCGGCGATCGGTGCAACCGCCGTGCCGGCGCGCCGGGGCGTTCCGGTCAGCCGGCGGCGGCCTTCTTGTCGATGTCGATCGCCGCGTCGATCAGGCCTTTGACCGCCGCGCAGGACTTGTCGAACGCCGCCTTCTCGTCGGCGTTGAGGGAGATTTCGACGACCCGCTCGATGCCGCCCGCGCCGATCACCACCGGCACGCCGACATACATGCCCTTGAGCCCGTACTGGCCGTCGACCCAGGCGGCACACGGCAACAGGCGCTTCTTGTCCTTGAGATAGGCCTCGGCCATCTGGATCGCCGAGGAGGCCGGCGCGTAGAACGCCGAGCCGGTCTTGAGCAGGCCGACGATCTCGGCGCCGCCGTCGCGCGTGCGCTGGACGATCTTGTCGAGCCGCTCCTGGGTGGTCCACCCCATCTTGATCAGGTCGGGCAGCGGAATGCCGGCGACCGCGGAGTAGCGCACCAGCGGCACCATGGTGTCGCCGTGGCCGCCCAGCACGAACGCGGTGACGTCCTCGATCGAGACCTTGAACTCCTCGGCCAGGAAGTAGCGGAAGCGCGCCGAGTCGAGCACGCCCGCCATGCCGAC
This sequence comes from Candidatus Sulfotelmatobacter sp., assembly GCA_035507915.1. Lineage (GTDB taxonomy): Bacteria > Pseudomonadota > Alphaproteobacteria > Elsterales > Elsteraceae > JACQAI01. The sequence goes on along the minus strand of DATJNS010000488.1, from coordinate 5,406 downwards.
CACCTTGTTGTGCGGCAGGCCGCACTTCTCGCGCAGCATGTAGACCATGGCGTCGAGCGGGTTGGTGATGCAGATCACGAAAGCGTTGGGCGCGTTCTTCTTGATGCCCTCGCCGACCGCCGCCATGACCTTGCAATTGATGCCGATCAGGTCGTCGCGGCTCATGCCCGGCTTGCGGGCGACGCCGGCCGTCACGATGATGACGTCGGCGCCCTTGATCGCGCTGTAATCGTTGGCGCCGGTCATCGCGGAGTCGAAATCCTCGACCGGCGAGCTCTCGGCGATGTCGAGCGCCTTGCCCTGGGGCACGCCGTCGATCACGTCGAACAGCACGACGTCACCGAGCTCCTTCAGGCCGACCAGGAACGCGAGGGTGCCGCCGATATTGCCGGCGCCGATGAGGGCGATCTTGTGACGGGCCATGGGGGTCCTCGTAGCAAGAAGATGCGCGCGGGGGGAGTTCGGGGGATATCGAGCAGGCCTCGCGATCCCCGAGCCGCCGCCCGTGCTACTGCGAATCGGGGGTGAAGGCAAGGGGAGGCGGGCTTTACGCAAGCTTTACATAGGCCTAGACCCAGGATTCACGACGGCAACTTGGCGCGCTCCATGGCGTTAATTAGCAGCCCGCCAGCGGCGTCGCCGGTCGCGCGGCGCCCGCGGCACCATGGAGACGCGTCGATGTCACTCAACCGTATTGCCGGCCTGGTTCTGGTCGCCGTCGGCGTCGCCCTGCTCGTGATGGGCCACAACGCGACCCAGTCGCCGGCCGAGGAGCTGTCCAAGACCTTCCTCGGCCGCTACAGCCACGAGACCGTCTGGTACCTGGTCGGCGGCATCGCCGCGCTGGTCGGCGGCGGCGTGATCGCGCTGTTCGGCGCGCGGACGGCCCGCTGATCGCTGGCCGCGGGCGGGCCGCCACCGACCAGGGCGGGAGGCGCTTTCGAGCCCCGGCGCTGACCGCTATCGTGACGCCCCAGCGGGGCGGAGGGCGGACAGGCGCGTGGCCGGCGGAGAGACGAGATCGGCGTGGCATCCTGCTGCGGCGCTGCCGCTGCTGCTGATCGTCGGGCCGTACTACGTCAACAAGTTCGTCTACATCGCCCATCCCGGCGACTACCCGGTCTTCATCGCGACCGACTACGCGGTTCGCCTGGTCACGCTCGTCGCCCTGCTGCTGGTGGCACGCGCCGCGCCCGACGCCTTCGTGGTGCCGTGGCGGCTCACCGTCACGGGCGTCAGGGACGCCGTCCTCGCGGCGGCCGGGACGTTGATCCTCGTCGTCGCCGACGTGTTGACCGCGCCGGGCAAGGACTGGCTCGACGATCTGACGGGCCGGCTCACCCACTACCCGACACCGCCCGGCCCCACCTTCGCCGCGATCGACAACTCGTTCGGCATGGTGCTGACCGGGCTCAGCGAGGAGGCGATCTTCCGCTTCTACCTGATCAACGTGCTGCTGTGGCGCGGCCTGACGCGGCGCGGCGCGCTCGCGGGCTCGACGCTGCTGTTCGCGGCGATCCACTGGTCCTACGGCGGCGGCAGCGTCGCCTATGCCGCGTTCGCCGGCCTGGTGCTCGCGCTGTTCTACGTCTCGACGCGGAACCTGATCGTCCCGGTGCTGGTCCACATCGCCGTCGACATCTACTACTTCACCGATACCGACGTGGCGCTCCGCCACCTGGTCTGGTGAGGCGCGCGGCTAGGCCGCGGCGCGGCGCGTCGGCACCGCGAGATAGTCGGCCGACTGCATCTCCATCAGCCGGCTCACCGTGCGCTTGAACTCGAAGGCGCCGGTGCCGTCCGGATAGAGCTGCTCGGCGGTCGCCTCGGCCGCCATGACGAGCTTGGTCTTCGACTCGTAGAGCGCGTCGATCAGCGTGATGAAGCGGCGCGCCTCGTTGTGGCGCGCCGGCCCGAGGACCGGCACCTTGTCGAGGATCACGGTGTGATAGCGCGACGCCAGCGCCAGATAGTCGGACGCGCCGAGCGGCCGCGCGCACAGCAGCTCGAACGTGAAGCGTGCGACGCCCTTCGCCGCGCACGGCACCTCGACCGAGCGCCCGAGCACCTCGACCGTCTCGAGCGCGCACTCGGCATCGTCGGTCAGATCGGCCCACGCCTGCGCCAGCGCCGCCTCCGCCGCCGGCCCGAGGGGCGCATGGAAGACCGGCCGTCCAGCCAGCCGCGCCAACCGGTAGTCGACCGTGCCGTCGAGGCCGATCACGTCGACCTCGCGCTTGATCAGCGCGATGAACGGCTCGAACCGATCGCGCTGCAAGCCGTCCTTGTAGAGCTCGTCGGGCGCGAAGTTGGAGGTCGAGACGATCACGACGCCCGCCTCGATCAAGGTCTGGAACAGCCGCCCGAGGATCATCGCATCGGCGATGTTGTTGACCACGAACTCGTCGAAGCAGAGCAGCCAGGTCTGGTCGGCGATCTCGCGCGCGACGTGGACCAGCGGGTCGGCCTGCTGACCCTTGGTGACCTGGCGATGCACGTGCAGGCGCTGATGCACCTCGGCCATGAAGGCATGGAAATGGACGCGGCGCTTGCGCTCGACCGGCGCGCCGGCGAAGAACAGGTCCATCAGCATCGACTTGCCGCGCCCGACGCTGCCGTGAATGTAGAGGCCGCGCGGCACCTCGCGGCGCCGCTCGCGCTTCAGGAAGCTGCGCCAGCTCGGCTGATGCGTGCTCGGGTGGTAGCCGCCGAGGCGGCCGTGCAGCTCGTCGAGCCGCTCGGCGACCAGGGCCTGCGCATGGTCGCCATGGATGCGCCCCTGATGGACCAGCGCGTGATACCGGCTGAGCGGCCCCGCGACGGAGACGCTGTCGAAATCGTCCAAGTCCAGGGCCACCGAGTCGCTCGTCGTCCCTTCGTGCTGCGCCTAACGCCTGCCGCGGCGCGCGGTCGCTGGTAGGATCCTCGTCCCTGCAATCGGCAGGCAAGCCCCGCCGCCGCCCGAGGAGGTCATGATGGACGAAGACCGCTTCAACATGGAAGTGCGCAAGTTCCTTAAGATGGTCGGGGTCACCAGTCAACGCGAGATCGAGCAGGCGGTGCGCGCTGCGCTCGCCGCCAAGCAGTTGAGCGGCAACGAGACCCTCACGGCGAAGGTGGTGCTGACCATCGACGGGGTCGGCTTGACGCGCATCATCGCGGGCGACATCGCCCTCGGGTGAGGCGGCGCCCGACCGGCCGGCGGGTCATGGCGCGGTCATAAATCCACCCAAACCCGCGTCATTTGATCTATAATCGAATGGTATAGGGGGACCTCCGGGAGGGAGGGCGACCGTGGCTACGCTCAAGGTGGCGCTCGAGGACTGCTTCCTGCCGGCCACCAAGACGACGACCGGCAAGACCACCGGGATCGTATGGCGCGTCGTCGACCTGTTCGAGGGCCGCGACGGCATCCCCTATGCGCGTCTGGTCAACACCAACGACCGCAGCCTGACCAAGACCGTCGCCACCGACGCCCTGCTCGACCGCAGCCTGTTCCGACCCGCCTAGCCGCGCGGCAGGGGCGAAGCCCCGCGAGCGCCCAAATGACTCCCAGCGGCCCCCGACTCAGCGCCGCGCCACCATCATCTTCTTGATCTCGGCGATCGCCTTGGCGGGGTTGAGCCCCTTCGGGCACGTCTTGGTGCAGTTCATGATGGTGTGGCAGCGGTAGAGCCGGAACGGATCCTCGAGCGAGTCGAGCCGCTCGCCGGTGCGCTCGTCGCGGCTGTCGGCGAGCCACCGGTAGGCCTGCAGCAGGATCGCCGGCCCGAGATAGCGGTCGCCGTTCCACCAGTAGCTCGGGCAGCTGGTCTGGCAGCAGAAGCACAGGATGCATTCCCACAGCCCGTCGAGCTTCGCGCGCTCCTCCGTCGACTGCAGCCGCTCGCGGTCGGGCGGCGGCGGGCTGTCGGCCTGCAGCCACGGCGTGACCGAGGCGAGCTGCGCGTAGGGCACGGTGCAGTCCGGCACCAGGTCCTTGACGACCGGCAGATGCGGCAACGGATAGATGCGCGCGTCGCCCTTGATCTCGTCGATCGGCTTCAGGCACGCCAGCGTGTTGGTGCCGTCGATGTTCATCGCGCACGAGCCGCAGATGCCCTCGCGGCACGACCGCCGGAAGGTCAAGGTGGTGTCGACCTCGTTCTTGATCTTGATCAGCGCGTCGAGAACCATCGGTCCGCACGCGTCGAGATCGATCGCATAGCTGTCGAGCCGCGGGTTGGCGTTCGACTCGGGGTCCCAACGGTATATCCGGAAGGTCTTGGGGCGCTTGGCGCCCGCGGGGGCCGAAAAGCTCTTCCCCTGCGTGACCTTCGAGTTGGCGGGAAGCGTGAACTGCGCCATGACGTGGTTCCCTGATCGTCAGTAGACCCGCGCCTTGGGCGGGAAGGTCTTCACTTCGTTCGACAGCGTGTTGAGGTGCACCGGCCGGTAGTCGAGCCGCACCTTGCCGTTCGCATCGCGCCAGGCGAGGGTGTGCTTCATCCAGTTGACGTCGTCGCGACTGGCGAAGTCGTCGCGCGCGTGGGCGCCGCGGCTTTCCTTGCGCGCCTCGGCCGAATAGAGCGTGACGACGGCCTGGCTCATCAGGTTGTCGAGCTCGAGCGCCTCGACCAGGTCGGAGTTCCAGATCAGCGAGCGGTCGTTGACCGCGAGATCGGTCATCGCGGCCGCGACCTGCTCGATCTTCGCGACGCCGGCCTCGAGCAGCTTCTGGTCGCGGAACACCGCGCAGTTGGTCTGCATGGTGCGCTGCATGTCGATCCGGATGGCGCCGGCGCTGCGCCCGCCTTTGGCGGTGCGGACGCGCTCGAGCCGCGCCAGCGCATTGTCACCGGCCGACGGCGGCAGCGGCTTGTGCGCCTGGTCGGGCTTGACGAGCTCGGCGGCGCGATGCGCCGCGGCGCGCCCGAACACCACGAGGTCGACCAGGCTGTTGGTGCCCAGACGATTGGCGCCGTGCACCGACACGCAGGCCGCTTCGCCGACCGCCATCAGGCCCGGACACACCGCGTCGGGATTGTCCTTGGTCGGACGAATCACCTCGGCGTGATAGTTGGTCGGGACGCCACCCATGTTGTAGTGGACGGTCGGCAGCACCGGGATCGGCTCCTTGGTGACGTCGACGCCGGCGAAGATGCGCGCGGTCTCCGAGATGCCGGGCAGGCGCTCGTGCAGCACTTCCGGCGTCAGATGCTCCAGGTGCAGCAGGATGTGATCCTTGTGGTCGCCGACGCCGCGCCCTTCGTTGATCTCGATCGTCATGGCGCGGCTGACCACGTCGCGCGACGCCAGGTCCTTGGCCGACGGCGCGTAGCGCTCCATGAAGCGCTCGCCGGCCGAGTTGGTGACGTAGCCGCCCTCGCCGCGTGCGCCTTCGGTGATCAGGCAGCCGGCGCCGTA
>DATJNS010000487.1:0-26092 GCA_035507915.1 Candidatus Sulfotelmatobacter sp. | reverse complement strand
GCGAAGTCGGGCTCCCAGCCGGCGTCGAGCAGGTCGTCGTCATGGAAGTGGATGGCGCCGTACTGCTCCGGCGCGCGCGTCCAGTCCATCACGGCGCCGGTCCAGGCGGCGCCGCGCACCGCCCGGGTCGGCAGGTTGAGGGTCACGCCATCGAGCCGCCAGGGTCCGAGATCGGCGATCGTCTCGCCGGGAATGTCGCGGCTGAAATCCCAGGCGCCGATCAGCTGTCCGCTCAGGGCGTCGTGCCGGGGCTCGGCGAGCAGCCGCGCGACACCGGCGCGATCGAGCGCACCGCCCGCCAGCCGCGGGCTGTCGAGCCGGCCGTTGAAGTGACAGGTGAAGCCGAGCTTGCCCCAGGCCGACGGGCCGGCCACCGGCCCGCTCGACCACGCCGCCATGGTGAGCGGCCCGCCGCTCGTCCCCGCCGCAACCCCTGCCCCGATCCCTGCCCCGGCTGGGACACTGGCCGTCACGCTCACGGGCGGCGCCGGGTCGAAATCGTGGGCCGGCAGCGGCTCCTGCCACAGCGTGACCGTGGCGTGTCCGGCATCGTAGCTTGCGGCGACCAGGGCCCAGCGACGCCGGCCGAGCGGCACACCGGTCGACACGACCGCGACGCGGCCGGCGCCGGCGCCGAGGCGCAGCGCCAACGCGCCGGTCGCGTCGATCTCGAGCCCGTAGCCGGTCTGGGTCGCCTCGCACCAGGTGCCGACCAGCGCCTGCCGCCCCTTGGCCGGCGTCGTCGGCATCGCGTAGGCCGCCACCGTGACGCTGCCGTCGACCGCGAGCGCGGCGTGCGGCGGCACGACCGCGAGCGAGCCGGCCGGGATCGCCTGATAGCGGCCGCGCCGCGTGCCGTTGCAGGGCGCGTCGACCGGTTCGGGCGCGAACGGCGTGGCGAGCGGTCCGGCGTCGGGCTGCTTGAGGCGGAACAGCTGGACGTCGTAGCGCTCGCAGTCGATGCAGCTGACCCGGAAGGTCACGGTCTCGCCCGGCGCGACGCTCCAGGGATCGCAATATCCCATGACCCGGGCGGTCATGGCGCGTGACCCTCAATCAAGCGCGAGCTCCTCGCCGGCGAGCTTGGCCCAACGCAGCTTGAAGACGTGCCACTCGGCCTCCTCGAGGCTGGTGAACACCGTGTTGGTCGGCCGCGGCGCCGAGCGCCCGCCGGGCTCGAGCGTGGCGAGAGTCCAGCGCTCGCCCGCTTGGTCGACCAGCAGCACATGGAACGGCTCGGGTCCGGGCTGCCGCATCACGTTGAGGAGGTATTGCAGATCCGGGCTGTGCTCGCCCCACGGGTTGGCGCGAAACTCGCGCGCAAGATCGAGCCGGGACTTGTCGAACCTGTACACGCTGGCACGGTAGGACGGCGGCGCCGGCCCTCACAATGGCGACGACGACGGCCGCGACCGCAGACCGGCCGGCGCGCGGACGCTATGATGCGCGCGCCCTGCCCCGGAAATCCCGCCATGTCCGATTCGACCGACCTGCCGCCGCCGATCGACCGCTTGCGCGAGGTGATGCGCCGTCTGCGCGATCCCAAGGGCGGCTGCCCGTGGGACGTCGAGCAATCGTTCGCCACCATCGCGCCCTACACGATCGAGGAGGCTTACGAGGTCGCCGAGGCGATCCAGAACGACGACATGGACGCGCTCAAGGACGAGCTGGGCGACCTCCTGCTGCAGGTCGTGTTCCATGCCCAGATGGCGGCCGAGGCCGAGCGCTTCGATTTCGACGCGGTGGCGGACGCGATCGCGGACAAGATGATCCGCCGCCACCCGCATGTGTTCGGCGACCAGACGGTCGACGGCGCGGCGGCGCAGACGAAGGCATGGGAGGCCCAGAAGGCCGCCGAGCGCGCCGCCAAGGCGCGCGCCGCCGGCGTGGCGCCGAGCGCGCTCGACGGCGTCACGGTCGGCCTGCCCGGGCTGACCCGCGCCCTCAAGCTGCAGAAGCGCGCCGGGCGCGTCGGCTTCGACTGGAAGACGGCGCCGCCGATCCTCGACAAGATCGCCGAGGAGTTGGGCGAGCTGAAGAACGAGATGGCGGCGCCGGCGCGCGACGCCGACCGGCTCGAGGACGAGCTGGGCGATCTGCTGTTCGCGTGCGTGAACCTGGCGCGCCATCTCGAGATCGATCCCGAGAGCGCGCTGCGTCGGACCAACGCCAAGTTCGAGCGGCGCTTCCGCCGCGTCGAGGCGCTGCTCGCCGCCGACGGCCAGCGCCCCGAGCAGGTCGCGCTCGACGTGATGGAAGCGCTGTGGGAGCAGGCGAAGCGCGAGGAGCGCGGCGGCTAGCTCAGGGCGCGAACAGCGTCTCGTGGAGCGCGCGCCAGCTCGCCGCGTCGGGCGCGAGCAAGAGACCGCCCTCGCGGTCGGTCGGACGATAGGGCCCGCCGTCGATGCGAGCGGCATGGCCGCCGGCTTCGTGATGCAGCAGCACGCCGGCGGCATGGTCCCAGGGCTTGATGCGCCAGAACTGCGCGAAGTGGATCTCGCCGCGCGTCAGACGCAGATATTCCTGACCGGCACAGAACATCGGCCGCACGGCGCTGACGCGCTCGCGTCGCGCCTTGAGGCGCTCGCGCAGCTCTTCGGGGAAATACTTGAAGTTCAGGGCGCCGATCATCGCGCGCGGCTCGGTCGGCTGGGCGACGCGCAGGCGCACGTCGTCCAGCCAGGCCCCCGCCCCCAGCTCGACGGTCGCGGTCGCGCCGCCCAGCGGGTCGTGTATCCAGCCCGCGACCGTGCGCCCCTGCCGGACCAGCGCGACGATCACGGCGATCGCCGGTCGCCCCTCGGTGAAGTTGGTCGTGCCGTCGAGCGGATCGATCAGCCACACCGGCGCGTCGGCGTCGAGCCGGTCGTGGATCGCGGCGTCGTCGGAGACCGCCTCCTCGCCGACCACGGTCGAGCCCGGCAGCAGCGCGCCGAGCGCGTCGGTCAGCCGCCGCTCCATCGCCAGATCGGCGACCGTCACGGGATCGTTGGGGCCCTTGGCGCGCACGTCGTCCGCGGCGAGCTTGCCGAAGCGCGGCGCGATCTCCTCGGCCGCGGCCGTCGCGATCAACGCGGTGACGCGCGCGACGTCGGTCACGGCGCCGCCGCCGCGATCTCGACCGCCTCTGCCGGGTGGCCCATCATGGCCCCACTATAGCGGGCGGAGACGGATGCATCCGGGTCGACGTGTCAGGCTGAGGCGCCGGTTGGTGTACGTCGCCCTGAGCGCCCTCGCCGGCCTGGCGTTCGCCGTGGCGCGCGGCCTCGGCACACCGGTGCTGGGCGCGGTCATCGGGGCGACGATCGCGGTCGGCAGCAGCGCCATCCAGGAGCTCACCGATACGCTCCGCTTCGCCACCGGCTTGCGGCGGCTGCCGCTGCTCGCGACCAGCCTGATCGTCGCGGCGGCCTATCTCGTCGTGATCTTGCCGACGCTCATCGTCGCGATCCGGATCGCCGAGGGCAGCTGGAGTTTCAACCTGCTGGCGACGGCGTTCAGCATCGCCCTCACCGTGTTCTTCACCTCGGTCAACACCATCGGCCGCCTGATCGGCTGGCGTGTGCTCGGCAACGTCCTGATCGGGCGCTATCGCCGTCCCGTGCACGAGGATCGCATCTTCCTGTTTCTCGATCTCGCGGGGTCGACCGGCCTTGCCGAGCGGCTCGGTGAGATGCGGGTCCAGGAGCTGATCGCGCAGTTCTACTTCGACATCGCCCAGCCGATCGCGGCGCACGGCGGTGAGATCTACCAGTACCGGGGCGACGAGATCAGCGTCACGTGGCCGCTGGCGGCAGGCACGCGCGACGGCAGCAGCATCGCCTGCGCGTTCGCGATCCGCGACCGTATCGCAGCGCGCGCGGACTGGTATCGCCGAGTCTTCGGCGTGGTGCCGGAGTTCCGCATCGGCCTGCACGGCGGCTCGGTGGTGGCGGGCGAAGTCGGCGACGAGCGCCGCGAGATCATGTATTTCGGCGACACGATCAACGTCGCCGCGCGTATCCAGGGGCTGGCGAAGCGCGAGGGCCGCGCGGTGTGCATCTCGGGCGATCTGCTCGGCCGGATCGACCTGCCCGCACGGATCCAGGCGACGCCGCTCGGCCGGTTTCAGCTGCAAGGCAAGCAACAACAGACCGAGGTGTTCAGCCTCGCGGCGGCGTAACCGATGCTGCGGACCCCGTGCCCTCAGTGTGGGCGGTCCGCGTCGGGAAATTGCCGTCGGAAGCGCGCGACGTCGGGCGGGTCGAGCGCGACGGTCAGGCGCGCGGTCTGATCCTGGTCGTTGCGGCTCAGCACCTCGCCCTTGTCGTAGAGCCAGGCGAGCATGCGGCCGTCGGCCAGGTCGACGTCGAGCCGGAGGATCTCGCGCCGGCTCGACAGGGCGTCGTCAAGCCGCGCGGTGAGCCTGTCGCAGCCCTCGCCGGTCAGCGCCGAGACGAGCACGCGGTTGTGGTTGCCGTGCACCCGCTGGGCGAGCGCGGCGCGCTCGTCGGCGGGCAGCAGGTCGAGCTTGTTCCAGGCTTCGAGCAGGCCGTGGTCGACGACCTCGCCGATCCCGAGCTCGCTCAGCACCGCCTCGACGTCGTCGCGCTGGGCGTCGCTGTCGGGATGCGCGATGTCGCGCACATGGACGATCACGTCGGCCTCGAGCACCTCCTCGAGGGTGGCGCGAAAGGCCGCCACGAGCTGCGTCGGCAGGTTCGAGATGAAACCGACCGTGTCCGACAGGATGATGCGGCGTCCCGACTCCAGGGTGACGCCGCGCATCGTCGGGTCGAGGGTCGCGAACAGGAGATCCTCGGCGAGCACCGAGGCGCGGGTCAGCCGGTTGAACAGGGTCGACTTGCCGGCATTGGTGTAGCCGACCAGCGCCACGATCGGATAGGGCACGCGCCGGCGCGCCGAGCGGTGCAGCTCGCGGGTGCGGCGCACGCCGCCCAGCTCGCGCTTGAGCTTGGCGATGCGGTCGCCGATCAGCCGCCGATCGAGCTCGATCTGGCTCTCGCCCGGGCCGCCCAGGAAGCCGAAGCCGCCGCGCTGGCGCTCCAGGTGGGTCCACGACCGCACCAGCCGCGAGCGCTGATAGGTGAGCGCCGCGAGCTCGACCTGGAGGCGCCCCTCATGCGTGCGCGCGCGGGCGCCGAAGATCTCCAGGATCAGCCCGGTGCGGTCGATCACCTTGGCCTTCCAGGCGCGCTCCAGGTTGCGCTGCTGGACCGGCGACAGCGCCGCGTCGACCACGACGACCCCGACCGCGCGCTCGGCGATCAGCGCGCCCAGGCGCTCGACCTGGCCGGAGCCGATCAGGGTCGCCGGGCGCGGCGTCCTGAGGGGCACCAGCTCGGCGCCCGCGATCGTGAGGTCGATGGCGCGCGCCAGCCCGATCGCCTCGTCGAGCCGCGCGGTCGGCGCGCGGGCCGTCGCGCCGTCGGGGTCATGGCGACTGCCCGCGCCGAGCACCGGATGCACCACCAGCGCGATGCCGACCGAGCCAGGCGGCGGCGCAGGGGCGTGCGCGCCCGGCTCGGGGCTCAAGCCGTCCCCGGCTCCATTCGGCACCGACCGCGGCTCAGCCAGCTTCGCCGGCCTCCTTGGCGGTCTCGAACAGCTGGATCGGCTGGGCCGGCATCACGGTCGAGATGGCGTGCTTGTAGACCAGCTGCGAATGCGCATCGCGGCGCAGCAAGACCGAGAAATTATCGAACCAGGTCACGATCCCCTGGAGTTTGACGCCATTGACCAGGAACACCGTCACGGGCGTCTTGTTCTTGCGGATGTGGTTTAAGAAAACATCCTGAACGTTTTGATTTTTCTCACTAGTCATGGGGGTAAGATCCCTCTTTCATGTTCTTGGGGCCGCGGCCGGGGCTTGGTGCTGAGCTCCGGCAATCGGGCCGACCGTGGTTCGTGCACTGCACAAAAGTAGCATGATTAACTAAGCCTCTCGACGGCTTGTTGCTAGCCCCTCCCAGGAAATCCCCAGCAAGCTTCCGACGCCGGCGAGGTCCGCTACATGGAAATGGGGAGCGCAGTCGGAAAAGTCATCGGCTGCGCCGTTGGCGCCGACCAGAACCGCCGTGCAGCCCGCCGCATGCGCGCAGCGCATGTCCATCGCGGTGTCGCCGACGAACCAGACCGTCCGCCCCGCGCTGATCCCCGCCGGCGCGAGCGCCAGGTCGACCGGCGCGCGGTCGGGCTTGTCGACGGCGGCGTCCTGCGCGCCCACCAGACGCGTGAGGTAGCGCTCCCAATCGAGCGCCGCGGCTTCCTTGCGCAGATATCGGCCGGTCTTGTTGCTCACCACGCCGAGATAAACGCCCCGACCATGGAGCGCGTTCAGGAGCTCGGGCGCGCCGGGCAGCGGCACCAGCGTCTCGATGTGGCGCGCCTCGAAGCGCGCGTAGAAGATGTCGCGTGCCGCCTCCCAGCGCGTGCCGAACAGCGTGGGGAAGCTGTCGCGCAAAGACGCGCGTACGCGCGCGCGCGTCTCGGCCAGGGTCCAGGTCGGATGGCCCATCGCGCTCAGGGTCGCGTTGAGGGCGTCGTGGATGGTCGGCCAGTTGTCGACCAGCGTGTTGTCCCAGTCGAACAGCACCGCGGCGGGCAGCGCCGGGTCGGCGACCGCGGTCACGCGGGCTCGACGGCGGCGACGGACGTCTCCATGTAACCGTCGTAGAGCTCGCGCAGCCGCGCCGCCAGCGGTCCCGGCTTGCCGGTGCCGACCGGCTTGCCGTCGAGCGCGACGATCGGGATGACGAACGAGGTCGTGCTGGTCAGGAAGGCTTCGCGGGCACGCCGCGCCTCCTCGAGTGAGAACGGGCGCTCCTCGACCTTGATCTGCGCCTCGGTGGCGAGCCGGATCAGCGAGTGGCGCGTGATGCCGCCCAGGATCGCGTGGCTGAGCTGGCGGGTCACTAGCTTGCCGTCCGCCGTGACGATCCAGGCGTTGGTCGAGCTGCCCTCGGTGACGTTGCCGTCGTCATCGACGAACCAGGCCTCGTAGGCGCCCGCTTCGCGCGCCTGCTGCTTGGCCAGCACGTTCGGGAGCAGCGACACCGACTTGATGTCACAGCGGTCCCAGCGGATGTCCGGCAGGCTGATCACGGCGATGCCCTCGCGCATCACCTTGGGGTCCTGCGGCTTGATGCGCCGGCTCGTCATCACGATCGAGGGCGGCGTACCGGCGGCCGGAAACGGATGATCGCGTCGCGCCACGCCGCGCGTGATCTGGGTGTAGACGATGCCGTCCTTGACGCCGTTGCGTCGGATCAGCTCGCGCGACACGAGCTTCATCGCGCGCCGGCCCATCGGCGGCGCGATGCGCAGCTCGCCGAGCGAGCGCTCCAGACGGTCGAGGTGGCCGTCCTCGTCGATGATCTCGCCGGCATGCACGCACACCACCTCGTAGACCCCGTCGGCGAACTGATAGCCGCGGTCCTCGACATGCACCGCGGCCTCGCGGTGGGGTACGTAGCGGCCATTCACATAGGCGATGCGCGACATTCGGCGATCCTAGGAGTTGAGCTTGGCCGGCGGACGCTCGCCGTTGTTGACGCCGAGCATCTTGAGCTTGCGATGCAGCGCCGAGCGCTCCATGCCGACGAAGCTCGCGGTGCGGCTGATGTTGCCGGCGAAGCGGTTGACCTGCGCCAGCAGGTACTCGCGCTCGAAGACCTCGCGTGCCTCGCGCAGCGGCAGGCCCATGATCTCGCCGCCCTTGTCCCACTTCAGCACGGCGGGCGTGATCGCGCCGATCTCGGGCGGCAGCATGTCGGTGCGGATCGGCTGGCGCGCGTCACCCGGCGCCATGATGAGGAGGCGCTCGACCACGTTGCGCAGCTGGCGCACGTTGCCCGGCCAGTCGTAGGCCTGGAGCGCCGCCAGCGCGTCCTCGCCGAGATCGCGCGGCGCCAGGCCCGCGCTCTCCGCCGAGCGGCGCATGAAATGGCGCACCAGCAGCGGGATGTCGTCGCGCCGTTCGCGCAGCGGCGGCACCCGGATCGGCACGACGTTGAGGCGGTAATAGAGGTCCTCGCGGAACCGGCCGGCCGTCATCTCGGCGCCGATGTCGCGGTTCGACGACGCCATGACGCGGACGTCGACCTGCACCTTGCTGCGGCCGCCGACGCGCTCGAAGGTCTGATCCTGCAGCGCGCGCAAGATCTTGCCCTGGGTCTCGAGCGGCATGTCGGCGACCTCGTCGAGCAGCAAGGTGCCGCCGTGCGCCTGCTCGAACAGTCCGATCTTGCGCGGGCCGTCGGCGTCGGTGTCCATGCCGAACAGCTCGATCTCCAGGCGGTCGGGATGCATCGCCGCGCAGCTGACGACGACGAACGGCCCCTCGGCGCGTTTGGAGCGTTGGTGCAGCAGGCGCGCGACGACCTCCTTGCCGACGCCGGCGGGCCCGGTGATGAACACGCGGCTGCCGGTCGGCGCGACCTTGTCGACGGCCTGGCGCACCGCATTGATGGTGCCCGACTGGCCGACCAGCTCGCCCTCGCCGCCGGTGCGCAGCCTGAGCTCCTGATTCTCGCGCCTGAGCCGCGCCGCCTCGATCGCGCGCTCGGTGATCAGCAGCAGGCGGTCGGACTGGAACGGCTTCTCGATGAAGTCGTAGGCGCCCTGCTTGATCGCCGACACCGCGGTCTCGATCGTGCCGTGGCCGCTGATCATCACGATCGGCACCAGCGGGTGCTCGCGGCGCACGATCTCGAGCACCTGCATGCCGTCGATGGCGCTGCCCTGCAGCCAGATGTCGAGGATCACCAGGCTCGGCTGGCGCGCCCGAATCGCCTCGAGCGCGCCCGGTCCGTCCGCGGCGTCGCGCGTGTTATAGCCTTCGTCCTTCAGGATGCCGGCGATCAGCATCCGGATGTCGCTCTCGTCGTCGACGATCAGGATTTCATGCGCCATGCGCGAGCGACCTCGGGTGGGTCTCGGCGCGCTCGGGCGCCGCCTCCTTCACGCCCCTGGCGAACACCAGGCTGACGCGCGCGCCGCCGCCTGGCGCGTCCTCGAGGCGCAGCTCGCCCCCGTGATCCTCCATGATCTTCTTGACGATGGCCAAACCCAACCCCGTGCCTTTGGTGCGCGTCGTCACGTAGGGTTCGGTCAGGCGATCACGCCCGTCGGCGGGCAATCCCCGACCGTTGTCGTCGACCTCGATGATGGTCGTCCGCTCGGTCTCGCGCAATCGGATCGTGACCTCGCCGCGGGGCAGCGGCGCGCCGTCGGGCTTCTCCCGCCCTTCGATCGCGTCGACCGCGTTCTGCGCCAGATTGATCAAGGCTTGGCGTATCAAACGGCCGTCGCAGCGCAGATAGAGCGGCTGATCGGGGCAATCGAGCGTGACGGCGATGTCGCGATGCGGCTGGCGATGCAGGAAGGCGACTTCGCGGCACAACGCCACCAGATCCTCGGTCTTCATCACCGGCGCCGGCATGCGGGCGAACGCCGAGAATTCGTCGACCATGCGGCCGATGTCGCCGACCTGGCGCACGATCGTGTCGGTGCAGATCGCGAAGGTCTCGGGATCCGAGGTGATCTCCTTCAGGTATTTGCGCTTGAGCCGCTCGGCCGAGAGCTGGATCGGGGTCAGCGGATTCTTGATCTCGTGGGCGATGCGGCGGGCGACGTCGGCCCACGCCGCTTTGCGCTGGGCGGACAAGAGCTCGGTGATGTCGTCGAAGGTCACGACGAAGCCGCGCAGCTCGCCGCCGACCTGCTCGACCGCGACGCGCGTCAGCAGGGTGCGCGTCCGGCGGTCGCGGGCAAGTTTGATCTGCGCCTCGATCAGCCGCTCCGGTCGGCGCAGCGCGGTCTCGACGAGTTCGGCCATCTCGGGCACCACGTCGGCGAGCGGCTCGCCGACGTGACGCTGCAGATCGCTCGACAGGAGGTCGGAGGCCGAGCGATTGGGCAGGTTGATGCGGCCCGTGGCGTCAAGCCCGATCACGCCGGCCGAGACGCCGGACAGCACCGTCTCGGTGAAGCGGCGTCTGAGATCGAGCTGGCGATTGGCCTCGACCAGCTCGGCGCGCTGCGCGGCGAGCTGGCTGGTCATGCGGTTGAACGCGCGCGACAGCGAGCCGAGCTCGTCGAGCGCCGGCGGTTCCTCGACCCGCGCCGTGAGATCGCCGGCGCGCACGCGCTCGCTGGCGGCGATCAGCAAGGAGATCGGGCGGGCGAGCTTGGTCGCGATCACGAGCCCGACCCACACCGCAGCCAGCAGCAGCAGCAGTGCGACGACGACGAAGATCAACGCGAACGTGACCTGCAGGCCGGAGCGCTGGCCTTCGAGCCGGCTGTAGGTCGCCGCGATCCGCCGCGTCTCCTCGACGTAGTTGAGCACCAGCGGTTCGACGAATCGTCCGACGTAGAGATAGACGTTCATGAAGCTGTCGAGACGCACGAGCGCGCGCACGCGATCGTCACCCTGGCTGGTCAGGATCGCGACCTCGCCGTTGTTCGCCTGGCGCACGATCTCGGGCGGGATCGGCGCGCTCTCGATGCTGAAGGTGAGCCCGGCGCGCGCCAGCACGCGGCCGGTGCCGTCGAACACCACGGCCTCGCTCAGCGAGCGGTTCTCGACCTGCTCCTGGAGCTCGCGGCTGAGGCGGTCGGGGTCGCCGAGCAGCAGCGAGCCGTCGCGATTGAGCGCCGCTGCGACCACGAGGATGTCGGCGCGGATCGCCTGCTGATGCTCGTGCAGGTAGGCTTCGGCGACGGCGGCCGAATTGCTGACCGCGGCGCTGATGCGCTCGTTGAACCAGCCCTGCAGGCCGCGGTTGAGGAACAGCGCCGAGAAGATCGCCACGACGATCGCCGGCGTCACTGCGACGACGGCGAACAGCACGACCAGGCGGACATGCAGCCGCGAGCCCGCGAGGCCGCGCCGGCGCTCGGCCCACACCTCGACGACGCGCCGGGCGATCACGACGCCGAGCGCCAGCACCAGGACGAGGTTGAGATCGAGCAGCCACAGCACGGTCGCAGGGTCGGGACCGAACGGCGGTATGCCGGTGATCGCGCCGTAGGTCGCGAGCACGGACAGCACCGCCGCGACGGTCAGGCCGAGCGCGAGCTTGCGCCCGAGCCCGACGCCGCGCGCCCAGGTCGTGAGCGCGGGCACCATCTGGGGATTCAGGAACAGGAACCGGCTGGCCATCTATTCCGGTGCGATACGTGCCCTGTGTCAAAAAAGCAACAGGACATTAGGCGTGTCCGTCCCGCGACGCAACGCGGCGCACGCCCCGCGTCTTTCGCCGGAGCGAGGCCGCGCGTCAAACTCGATCGCAAAAAATGTCGAAAGTTGGGCTCGAGCGCGACGCCCGGCTACTTCAGGCCGCGCAGCACCTGGATGTCCAACTCGCGGATCTTCTTGCGCAGCGTGTTGCGGTTGAGGCCGAGCAGCTGCGCCGCCTTGATCTGGTTGCCGCGCGTCGCGACCAGGGTGAGCGCGATCAGCGGACGCTCGATCTCGCGCAGCACGCGGTCGTAGAGCCCGGCGGCCGGCAAGCCATCCTTGTGAGCGGCGAAATAGTCCTTGAGGTGACGCTCGACCGCGGCGCTCAGGCCTTCGTTGTCGGGCACTGCGCTCGTTTCGACGGCCGGCGCGACCTCGGCGAGCTCGGCGTCGATCACGTCGGGGCCGATGACCTCCTGCGAGTAGAGCGCGGCCAGGCGTTTGACCAGGTTCTCGAGCTCGCGGACGTTGCCCGGCCAGCGATAGGCCTTGAGCTTCTCCATCGCCGCGGTGTCGACGCTCTTGAGCGGCAGCCCCTCGACGGTGGCCTGCTTGAGGAAGTGACGCACCAGCGCCGGCACGTCCTCGGCGCGCTCGCGCAGCGGCGGCAGCCGGATCGGCACGACGTTCAGACGGTAGAACAGGTCCTCGCGGAACAGGCCCTGACGGATCAGGAGGCGCAGGTCGCGGTGCGTCGCGGCGATGATGCGCACGTTGGCCCGGATCGGCGTGCGCCCGCCGACCGTCGTGTACTCGCCTTCCTGGAGCACGCGCAACAAGCGGGTCTGCGCTTCGAGCGGCATGTCGCCGATCTCGTCGAGAAACAGAGTCCCGCCCTGGGCCTGCTCGAAGCGGCCGGCCGAACGGGTCAGCGCGCCGGTGAAGGCGCCCTTCTCGTGACCGAACAGCTCGCTCTCGATCAGCTCGCGCGGGATCGCCGCCATGTTGACCGCGACGAACGCTCCGCTGCGGCGCTTGCCGTAATCGTGGAGCGCGCGCGCGACCAGCTCCTTGCCGGTGCCCGATTCGCCGGCGATCATCACCGTCAGGTCGGTGCCCATCAGGCGCGCGAGCACGCGGTAGATTTCCTGCATCGCCGGCGAGCGGCCGATCAACGGCAACTGCTCGTCGCCCTCGACCTCGGCGGCATCGTTGGCAGGCGCCGCCGACGCCTTGGGCGCCGCCAGCGCGCGCTGGACGACCCGTACCAGCTCGCCCAGGTCGAACGGCTTGGGCAGGTATTCGAAGGCGCCGCGCTCGGTCGCCTTGACCGCCGTCATCAGCGTGTTCTGCGCGCTCATCACGATGATGCGCAGATCGGGCCTGAGCCGCTTGATGCGCGGCACCAGGTCGAGGCCGTTCTCGTCCGGCATCACGACGTCGGTGATCACGAGGTCGCCCTCGCCGCTCTCGACCCAGCGCCACAAGGTCGCGGCATTGCCGGTGGTGCGCACGTCATGCCCGAGACGCGCCAGCGCCTGGTTGAGCACGGTGCGGATCGCGCGGTCGTCGTCGGCGACCAGAATGGTGTTCGCGGCCATCTCAGGCGGCATCCGGCGCCGGGTGCAGCGGCAGCATCACGCGGAACACGGTGCGCGGCGGCTGGCTGTCGAACTCGATGACGCCGCCGTGCTCGCCGATCAGCTTGGCGACCAGCGCCAGCCCGAGGCCGTTGCCGTTGGGCTTCGTGGTGACGAACGGGTCGAACAGATGCGGCCGCAGATCCTCGGGCACGCCGGGGCCGTTGTCCTCGATCGAGACCACGAGCGGCAGATGCACGCGCCGGTCGCTGCCCGGCACCGCCAGGCGAACGCCGTGCTGATAGGCGGTCGCCAGCACGATCTCGCCGGCGTCCTCCGGCACCGCCTCGGCGGCGTTCTTCACCAGGTTGAGGAAGACCTGGATCAGCTGGTCGCGGTTGCCGAGCACCGGCGGCAGCGACGGATCGTAGCGCTCGACGAAGCGGACGCGGCGCGCGAAGCCGCTCTGCGCGACCCGACGCACGTGCTCGAGCACCTGGTGGATGTTGACCGCGCCGCGCTCGAGCGGGCGGCTGTCGGAGAACTGCTCCATGCGGTCGACCAGCGCGCAGATCCGATCCGCCTCGTCGACGATCAGGCGGGTGAGCTGACGGTCGTCGGTGGAGTTCACGTTCTCGTCGAGCAGCTGCGCCGCGCCGCGAATGCCGGACAGCGGGTTCTTGACCTCGTGCGCGAGCATCGCCGCCATGGCGACCACCGAGCGGGCGGCGCTGCGGTGGCTCAGCTGACGCCCGAGCTTCTGGGCGATCGTGCGCTCGTGGATCGAGATCACGACGTGGCCGGGCGCCTCGGGGATCGCCGCGACCTGGAGGCCGACCAGACGGCCGCCGATGCGCGGGCTATCGAGCGTCACACCGTCCTCGGACACGCTGCCGCCGGTCGTGCGTGCCTGGTCGACCACGGCGAACAGCGGGCTGTCGGCGGCGAGGTGATCGCTCAGCGCGTGGCCGCACAGGTGGTGCGCCGAGCAGTCGAAGAAGAGCTCGGCCGCCAGATTGACCTGGGCGACGATGCCGGCGGCATCGACCACCACGACGGGATGCGGCAAGGCGTTCAAGACGGCACTACCATCGAGCAGGGTCCGCGCGACGCGCGGCAGTCGGAGTGTCGCGTTACTCATTCAAGCGGCGTGCCGGTCCAGTTGAGGCAGGTAGAACGAATCGACGAGCGCGCGCACATCGTGCGGCGTCGCGGCCGCGTTGACCGCCGCGCGGAACTCAGCCGAGCCCGGCAAGCCCTTGGAATACCAAGCGATGTGCTTGCGCGCGATCTTCAGCCCGACGTCCGTGCCGTAATGGCTCAGGATGGCGTCGTAATGCTCGAGCAGGAGCGCGCGCTGGTCGGCCAGCGCCGGTTCCGGCGGAATGCGCCCGGTGCGCAGGAAGGCCGCGACCTGGCGCAGGAACCACGGCCGGCCGTAGCTGCCGCGGCCGATCATGACGCCGTCGGCGCCCGACTGCGCCATGCAGGCGCGCACGTCGTCGAGCGAGGTCACGTCGCCGTTGGCCACGACCGGGATGCGTACGGCCTCCTTGACCCGGCGGATGAAGGCCCAGTCGGCCGAGCCGTTGTAGAGCTGACAGCGCGTCCGGCCGTGCACCGTGATGAGCTTGACGCCCTCTTGCTCGGCGATGCGGGCGAGCTCGGGCGCGTTGCGGCTGTTGTCGTCCCAGCCGGTGCGCATCTTCAGCGTGACGGGCAGCGACACCGCTTTCACGGTGGCTTCGATGATCCGGCGCGCCTTGTCGATCTCGCGCATCAGCGCCGAACCGGCATAGCCGTTGACCACCTTCTTGACCGGGCACCCCATGTTGATGTCGATCAGGGCCGCGCCGCGGTCGGCGTTGAGCTTGGCGGCCTCGGCCATCACGGCGGGCTCGCAGCCGGCCAGCTGCACCGCCATGGGCTGCTCCTCGCTGTCCGTGGCGGCCATCTGCAGAGAGCGGCGGTTCTCTCGGATCATCGCTTCCGAAGCGATCATCTCCGAAACCACAAGACCGGCGCCGAAGCGCTTGACCAGACGACGAAATGGCAGATCGGTGACGCCTGACATCGGCGCCAGGATCACGGGGTCGTCCAGGGTAACGGGCCCGACTTTAATGCCCATTATTTATGCAGCTCGACTCAATGACGCAAATTTGGGCTATTAGAGCGTTGCTGCACTGCAAAAGCAATATTTTTGCAACGCACCATAATCGCCGCCGCGGTACGGCTATGCCATCAGGACGTCTTGGACGAACTTGACCCCTGGATAGGCGAGCAGCAGCAACAGATAAGCGACCAGAATGAATCGGGCGGCGCGCCGTCCCCGCAGACCGGACAGCCGGTGAGCGATCAGGAGGCCGATCACCAGGACGAAGCTGAGCAGCGACAAGAGCGTCTTGTGGTCGAGGCGCAGCAGCACCCCGCGGTCGAAATGCTCGGTCGCCATGCCGGTCGCGACGCCGAACGCGAAGACGACGGCGCAGGCGATCAGCAGACCCCACTGCAGCCGGTCGCCGTCGGCTGCCGGGGGCAGCAGCCGGCTCAACGCGGTGGGATGCTTACGTTTCAGCGCACGCTCCTGCATCAGCACGCCGAGGCCCGCGACCGCCGCGATCGTCAGCAGCGCGTAGGCCGCGATCGACAGGGCGACATGGAGCACGACCCACGCCGCCGGCGCGGCCGGCGTGAAGGACGGCTCCGGCGGTTCGCCGAACGCGGTGGCGAGCAGGCCGAGCAGCACGAGATACGGCAGCAGCAGCGGCGCGAGCTGCGCGGCGGTACGGCTCGTCCACGCCAAGGCCGCGAACAGCGCGAGCGACGTGGCGACGGTCAGCCACAGCGCCTCGCCGAGCCCGGTGCGCCACGCGCCGGCCATCAGGCCGAACACGGTCAGCGCCGGCACCGCGACGGCCAGCGCCAAAGTCGACCAGAACAACCAGTCGCGCGCGGCCGCGCGCCGCGCGGCGAGGCACGCCGGCATCAGGGCGACCAGCGCCGACAGGTTCATCGCCAGATGACTGGGCATCCTTACAAGCGTAGCAGGTTTGCCGGCGCCCGGCAGCCGCGGCTCGGCCGCCGACCGGCGCCCTACCCTTGCGGCGGCACGCGCGCTAGGGTGCGCCGCCATGACGGCTGCCCCGTCCCCCGCTTCCTCGCCGACCGTCGCGCTGATCGTCGCGGCCGGCCGCGGCCGGCGCTTCGGCGAGGCGCTGCCCAAGCAGTACCAGGATCTGCTCGGGCGCCCCGTGCTGCGCCACACCGCATCGGCGTTCCTCGCCCATCCGCGCATCGGCCGGGTGCGTGTCGTGATCGGCGCCGACGACACCGCGCTCTACCGCGACGCCGTCGGCGATCTCGATCTGCTCGCGCCGGTGATCGGCGGCGCCGAGCGGCAGGACTCGGTGCGCCTCGGCCTCGAAAGCCTGCTCGACCAGGCGCCCGAGATCGTGCTGATCCACGACGCGGCGCGGCCACTGGTCGACGCGGCGCTGATCACCCGATCGCTCGACGCGCTGGCACGCTACGACGGCGCGATCGCCGCGGTGCCGGTGATCGACACGGTCAAACGTGCCGATGGCGACGCCATCGTCGACACGATCGACCGCACCGGCTTGTGGCGCGCCCAGACGCCGCAGACGTTCCGCTTTCGCGCGATCCTCGAGGCACACCGCGCGGCCGCCGGCGGCAACCTGTCGGACGATGCGGCGGTCGCCGCGCGGGCCGGCCTCGCGGTCGGTGTCAGTCTGGGGGATGAGGCCAATCTGAAGATCACGACCCAGGACGATCTGGCGCGCGCCGAGCGTCTGATGACGGCGCGGCTGGGCGCGCCGCGCGTCGGCAACGGCTTCGACGTGCATCGCTTCGGCCCCGGCGATCACGTGACGCTGTGCGGCGTGAAGGTGGCGCACGGCAACGGTCTGCTCGGTCATTCCGACGCCGATGTCGGGCTGCACGCGCTCACCGATGCGATCCTGGGCGCGCTCGGCGATGGCGACATCGGCCAGCATTTCTCGCCGAACGACCCGCGCTGGCGCAATGCCGATTCCAGCATGTTCTTGGCCGATGCGGCGCGCCGCGTCGCCGATCGCGGCGGCCGCATCGCGCATGTCGACGTCACGCTGATCTGCGAGCGCCCCAAGATCGCGCCGCACCGCGTGGCGATGGTGACCCGCATCGCCGAGATCCTGCGCATCCCGGCGAGCCGGGTGTCCGTCAAGGCGACGACCACCGAGGGGCTCGGCTTCACCGGCCGATCCGAGGGCATCGCCGGCCAGGCGACCGCGACCGTGCTGCTGCCCGACTGATCCGATGCTGCGCCTGACCAAGCTGCCGCCGGGGCTCGGGGTTGCCGAGCCCGCCGTCCTGCTCGCCACCTGGTTCGGCGCCGGCCGCATGCCGTTCGCGTCGGGGACCTGGGGCTCGGCGGCCGCCCTGCCCTTCGCCTACGCGCTGCTGCGCCTCGGCGGTCCGCTGGCGCTCGGCATCGCGGCGTTGGCGCTGTTCGTGATCGGCGTCTGGGCGGCCGGCGTTTATTGCCGGCGGTCCGGCATCGGGGATCCGGGCGCGATCGTGATCGACGAGGTGGTCGGGCAGTTCCTGACCCTGACGGTGGCGGCGCCGACGCCGTTCGCCTTTGCCGTCGGGTTCGTGCTGTTTCGCCTGTTCGACGTCGTCAAACCGTGGCCGGCGAGCTGGGCCGACCGCGCGGTCAAGGGCGGGCTCGGCGTGATGCTCGACGACGTGTTCGCCGCGATCTATGCCGGAGGCGTGCTGTGGGGCATCGAGTGGGGAACCCAACGGTGGCTGTCATGACCTCGATCTTTCCGTCTGCCCTGCTGGCCGAGGCCGAGGCGCTGCTCGCCGCGTGCCGAACCGCCGGACTCAGGATCGTGACCGCCGAGTCGTGCACGGGCGGGCTGATCGCCGGATTGCTGACCGAGATCCCGGGCTCGAGCGACGTGGTCGAGCGCGGCATGGTGGTATACTCGAATGCGGCCAAGAGCGCGCAGCTCGGTGTGCCGGCCGCCTTGATCGCGACGCACGGCGCGGTCAGCGAGCCGGTCGCCCGCGCGATGGCGGAGGGCGCGCTCGTCCACGCCGAAGCCGACCTTTCGATCGCGGTCACCGGGGTCGCGGGTCCCGGCGGCGGCAGCGCGGAGAAACCGGTCGGTCTCGTGCATTTCGCGAGCGCGCGGCGGGGCCATCCGACGCTGCACGAGCAGCGCATCTTCCCCGGCGATCGTGCCGCAATCCGGTTGGCGAGCGTCGCGTTCGGCGTGCAGTTGCTGGGACGCCAGGTCGCCGCGCGCTGATCCCCGCGCCGGCTCTCGCCCTCAGGCCGGCGCGAAGAGGCGCGCGGCGTTCAGCACGGCCCAGACGATGTCGCGCACGCGATGCTTCATCAGATGGTGCTCGAGCGCGAAGCGGTGGCGCCGCGCGGCGCCGGCCGCACCGTCCCGGTCGAACAGCACGAGCGCCTTGCGCCACGCCGCCTCGGCCGAGCCGACGTCGGAGACGTCGTAGCGCACGATCGGCAACTCCGCCTGCAGCGCGGGGCTGATCAGCCAATCGAAGCCGTGCAGATTATAGGGCACGAGCGGGATGTGGCCGGCGACCAACCCGTCGAACAGGCGGAACGGGATGTCCTCCGAGAGCGCACACACCAACGAGCATTTGTAGCCCATCCACTCGACCAGCCGCTCGCGCCGGGTCGCCACCCCGAAATGCTGGATGTCGCGAATCTGGGTCGGCGGCCGCAACACGAGGGCGTGATCCGGGATGTGCGCCATGCAGTCGCGGATGAAGTCGTTGCGCCGGAACCCCGGGTACTCGACGAAGCCGCCGTACAGCCGGTCGGCGCGCGCCTGCGCCTGATGTTCGCGATAGACCTCGGCCACGAAGCGCGGTCCCCCCCATTGGGCGCACGCCGACGGCACGGCCGAGAACACGTGGTCGCAGAACACCTTCAAGTAGTCCGCGCCGCACTCGTGCATGGGCAGCACGATATCGGCCGGCAGCGCCAGCTTGGCGCTCAATTCGAAAGCGTGGTGGTGGTCCCAGAGCCATACCAGGTTCACGCAGTTGGGGTATGCGAGTGGCGCCTCGATGAGGTCGACGTTGTCGTACCAGCCGTCGTGGTAATCCCACATTTGCCCGGAACGGAAGAGCGCGAGGTCCGGTGTGACGCCGCTGGTGCGCAGCTGGGCGAAATTGTCGAAATTGTGCAGCTCGATCTCGACCGGCAGGCCGCAGGACGGAATGTCCTGCTCGAGCTCGAGGTCGCCCAGCTCGAAGGTCGCGACGATCAACCGCGGCTTGCGCGCCAGGCTCGCCAGCTTCATCCGGGTCGCGGTGGCCTTGAGGGCGCGCAGACCCTGGAGGCTCTGACGCAGCGCGTCCAGCTGGAACTGGATCGCGACCGCCTGCTCGATGCTGGCCGCCAGCTTGGTCCTGCTGATCTCCATGGTCGCCTGTCGTCGTGCGCGGCCCGCGGTCGCCTGTTTGCTCGGGGGCCGCGGGCGCGTGCCCCCTGCCCGTGCCTGGTTTATGCTAAAAATGTTAACGCGGCACGCGCGATCGCATGCGGGACGGCAGATGGCACAATGGCGCACACCCCTGGAGACCGTGCGCCGCACGGTGAATCGTGATCGCTGCACGATCTTCGACGTTGGCGCCCATGTCGGCGACATGACCGACGCCTATCGGATCATGTTCGAGCATCCGACGATCCATGCCTTCGAGCCCGAGCCCGAGGCCTATGCCGAGCTCGAACGACGGTTTGGCGCCGTCGAGAGCGTCACGCTCAACCGGCTGGCCTTGGCCGACCACCGTGGCACGGCGAGCCTGCACCAGAACAGCCGGTCCGGAACGTCCAGCCTGCTGGCGCTCAACGCCGAGTCGTGGTGGGCGCGCCAGCTCATCCTGAGCGAGCGGTCACGGGTCGAGGTGCCGCTCGAGACGATCGACGGCTATTGCGCCGACCGGGGCATCGACCGGATCGATCTTCTCAAGCTCGACGTCCAGGGTGGCGAGCCCGAGTGCCTGCAGGGCGCGCTCGGAATGCTGGACCGCCAGGCGATCCGGGTGATCCAGGCCGAGATCCTGCCGCATCGCATCTATCAGCGCCGGACCAGCTTTTTCGACATTGAGACGCTTCTGCGTCCGCGCGGCTATCGCCTGTTCGGCCTGATCGACGCGATCGGCAACGAGAACGGCGAGCTGCTCAACGTGGACGCGCTCTACGTGCTCGAGAGCGAGTACCCCTGACCCGCTACTCCTCGATCTCGTCGATCGCGAGCTGGACCGCCAGGACGTGGTTCAGGCTCAGGCCCTCGACGCGCTGAACGACCTGCTGGGCCCGCGCCAGGAGGCCGTCCCGGCGCGGCTCCGGGCACAGCCGGCTGTAAGCCGCAATGAGCTCGTGGACGAGGTCGAGCAGGTTGGGCACCTCTCCCTCGATGAAGTCGAGCGCGAGGCCGAGCGTGTCCTGGTCCCGGCTGCTCGTCGCGCGCAGCTGCGCCTGGCGGATCGCGGTCGACGCGCTGTTCAGGATGTCGTGCATGGCTCACCGTCCGGGCTCTAGCGGCACACTCGAGGGAGCGCACGGGCGCTCCCGATCGCTAACAACGCGCGAGGACGCGCATCCGGCTCGATCCGATGCAGCTTTCATTTTGCCGGCGTCGAGCCGATACTGCGGCCTTCTTCGAGGGGTCTTGCGGAGCTGATCCGATGTCTGCCGGGGACGAGGCGCTGCTTGCCGAACTGCTCGGCCGCAATGCCCAGAACGCGGCGATCTATCGGCTCTGCGAGCAATACATCGACCGCTTCGACAACGACAACGACTGGGAACCCGAGACCAACGGCGAGATCGCGCTGTTGCGCAAGGTGATGCCCAAGTGCCGCGTCATCTTCGACGTCGGCAGCCATACGGGCAACTGGGCGGCCGCGGCGCTCGCCATCAACCCGGAGCTCGAGATCCATTGTTTCGAGGCGAGCCTCGAGACGCACCGTCGACTGGTCGGGCGCAGCCCGCCCCTGCGCGTGATCGCCAACCCGTTCGGACTGGGCGCGGTCGCCGAGACCCGCACGCTCTACAGCTACGGCGCCGGCGCCAGCGGCAATTCGCTGTATCGGCGCTCGGGGCTCGAGCCGCGCGGCTTCGCGACCCAGAACGCGACCGAAACCGCGACCCTCGATACCGTGGACGGCTACTGCGCCCGCCGCGGCATCGACGCGTTCGATTTCATGAAGATCGACACCGAGGGCCACGAGCTCTACGTGCTCCAGGGCGCGCGGGGCCTGTTGGCCGGCAAGGCGATCGGCGCGGTCCAGTTCGAGTATGGCGGCTGCAACATCGACTCGCGGGTGCTGCTGCGCGACATCTTCGAGTTCCTGGCCGAAGTCGACTACGTGCCGGCCAAGGTCATGCGCGACCATGTCGCGCTGGTGACCGCCTACGATGCGCGCCTCGAGAACTTCCGCTACCAGAACTGGCTCGCGGTGCCCGCGCCGGCCGCCGACGCGTTGATGCGACGCGGCTAGACGCGCGGGCATCGATTTTAATGCTTGTTAACGCGTATCGCGCACGCTGATCGAAGCCACGGCGGGGGACGGCAGGAATGGACGGCAGCGATCGCCAGCGGACCAGCCTCGTGGCCCCGTTGCCGGCGACCTTCGACTTCGCGTTCTATCCGCGGGTGCCCGAGATCTCGCTCGAGCTCACCAACATCTGTAATCTGACGTGCCAGTTCTGCGCCAATCCAGCGCTCACCCGGCCGAAGGGGCGGATCGAATGGTCGCTGCTCGAGCGCATCGTCGATGAGTGCGCCCGCGACGGACACAAGATCGATTGGCTGCACGGCACGGGCGAGCCGCTGCTGTGGGACCATCTCGAGGACGCCATCGCGCTGATCAAGCGCAAGGACGCCGGCCGCGGCTCGTTCGCGACCAACGGCACGCTGCTGTTCCCTGACCGCGTCCGCAAGCTGCTCGACGTCGGTTTGGACTTCATCTACGTCTCGCTCGACAGCCTAGATCCGGACATCTACAAGGCGACGCGCGGCGGCAAGCTGTCCAAGGTCATCGACAATGTTCAGGACCTGATCAGGATCGTGCCTGGAGACTTCACGATCGTGATCGCCTTGATGAACCATCGCGACCAGACGATCGGCGCGCGCGAGCGCGCGCGCTTCCATGAGCTGTTCGGCGAACGCCCGAACGTCCATTGCTCGATCGTCCAGAATGCGCTGGTGCCGAGCGCACCCGTCGACTTGCGCGTCTCGTCGGGCAAGCAGCAGTCGTGCACCATCCCGAGCAAGACCTTGTTCATCACCAAGGACGGAATCGCTGCGCTGTGCTGCACCGACCAGGACTCGCTGCATCCGTTGGGTGACGTGACGCGGCAGACCATCAATGAAATCTGGTTCGCGCCGACCAACCAGGCGATGTTCCGCAACATCGCGCTCGGCGTCCATGCCTGCCCCGAGCTCTGCCTGCGCTGCGTCCTGAAGGAGCCGATGCGCGGTCCCGGGCTGACGGCCTCGATCGGCTATTCGCTGCCCGTCGAAGCGGTCAAGGAACGGCTGCGGCAGGCCCTCGACGACGACGACATTCCGGGAGCGCTCGGGCTCCTCGGCGCGCTGCACGTGCGCAACCCTTACGATGGCGAGGTCGCTCAGATGATCTACACGCTTTCCAGCGTGCAGCAACTGGACCGCTCGGTAGTCCTGTAGGCAGTCCGGTTCGGCGATGGGCGAAGGCTTCCGTTCGGTCTCCTACATTCGGCACAACGCCAGGCGCCTGGAGCATCTGTCGAGCCTGGGGCTCGACCTGTTCTGCAAGTCGGTGCTCGAGGTCGGCGCCGGGATCGGCGACCTGACCCTGTTCTTCGTCGATCGCGGCTGCACGGTTACCGCCGTCGAGCCGCGTCCCGGCAACCTCGAGGTATTCCGGGAGACCTTGGCGAACAGCGGCTATGGATCGTCGATTTCGGTCCGGCTGATCGGCTGCGGCGTGGAAACGCTCGAGGAACGCGTCCAAGAGCGCTTCGACATCGTTTTCTGTTACGGCCTGCTCTATCATACGACGGATCCCGACCGCGTCCTGCGTCTTCTGGCGGATCGCTGCGCGGGGCTGCTGCTGCTCGAAACGTGCGTGTCCTTCGGCGACGATGACGCGATCAATCCGGTGAAGGAAGACGCCCGCCAGCCGACCCAGTCGTTCGACGGCGGCGCTTGCCGGCCCTCGCGCCCGTGGGTGTTCAATCGGCTGCGCGAGCTGTTCCCGTTCGTTTACGTGCCCGCGACGCAGCCGGTCCACCCGGAATTCCCGCTCGACTGGACGACGCCTTCGAGCAGTCCGACGGGGCTGACACGTGCCGTCTTTATCGGTTCGCGCCACGCGCTCGATCTGCCGCTGCTGCTCGACCGCCTGCCGACGCGACAGCTCCCGGCCGGTTGGCCCGGCTGACGCGGTCCCCGATGCCGGCTCGACGTCAGCCGCGCGCCGGCGTCGGCGCCGCCTGGCCTCGCGTGCCGTAGAGGGTGCGCGCGCGGCTTTCGAATGCCGACACCATGCGGCGCACCGCCTCGTGGAACAGCACCTCGATGAGTTTCTGGAGCACACGGTTGCGGAACTCGAAATCGACGTAGAAATCGATCTCGCAGCCGCCCGCCGCGGGCTCGAAGATCCAGTGGTTGGTCAGATGCTTGAACGGCCCCTCGGCGTAGGCGACGTCGATGCGATTGGGCGGCGTGAGCTCGACCCGTGAGGTGAAGCGCTCGCGCACCATGCGGAAGCCGATCACGAGATCGGCATGGATGACGCGTCCCTCGCGCCGGCGAACCTTGGCCGCCAGGCACCAGGGCAGGAATTCGGGATACCGCTCGACGTCGGCGACCAGGTCGAAGAGCTGCTCCCGCGTGTAGGGCAGCACGCGCCGTTCGGCGTGGGTCGGCACGGCGCGTTAGGGCGCGGTGGCCGCGAGCTTCGCCGCCCGCGCGGCCCGGAGCGCGCGGAAGTCGTCGCCTGCGTGGTAGGACGAGCGGGTGAGCGGCGATGCCGACACCTGGAGGAACCCCTTGGCGAGCGCCTGCGCGCGATAGCTGTCGAACTCCTCGGGCGTCACGAACCGTGCGACCGCGGCATGTTTCGGCGTCGGCTGCAGATACTGGCCGATAGTCAGGAAATCGACGTCGGCGGTGCGCAGGTCGTCCATCACCTGCAGCACCTCCTCGCGCGTCTCACCGAGCCCGACCATGATGCCCGACTTGGTGAACAGCGACGGATCGAGCCGCTTCGCCTGATCGAGCAGGCGCAGCGAGTGGAAGTAGCGTGCGCCGGGCCGGATCGCGGCATAGAGCCGCGGCAC
This sequence comes from Candidatus Sulfotelmatobacter sp., assembly GCA_035507915.1. Classification (GTDB taxonomy): domain Bacteria; phylum Pseudomonadota; class Alphaproteobacteria; order Elsterales; family Elsteraceae; genus JACQAI01. Next base: position 1,953 of record DATJNS010000487.1, on the reverse strand, counting down.
GGTCTCGAGGTTGTGGTTGTAGACGTCGGGCTTGGCGCGCACGACCGCCTCGATCGCGCCGTCCTTGCGCAGAAAGTCGGGCGTCAGCACCTCGATGGTGGTGTCGGGCGCCGCCGCGCGGATGCGGCGGATCACCTGGACGAACTGCTCGGCGCCGCCGTCGGGCAGATCGTCGCGGTCGACCGAGGTCACGACGACATGGCTCAAGCCGAGCGTGCCGACCGCGCGTGCGACGTTCTCCGGCTCGTGGGGATCGAGCTGGTCGGGGCGGCCGGTCGCGACGTTGCAGAACGCGCAGGCGCGCGTGCACACGGCACCCAGGATCATCACGGTGGCGTGACCCTTGGCCCAGCACTCGCCGATGTTGGGGCACGCCGCCTCCTCGCACACCGTGTGGAGGCTCAGATCGCGCATCAGCTTGCGCGTGGCGTGGTACTCGGCAGAGACCGGCGCCTTGACGCGGATCCACGCCGGCTTGCGGCCGATCGGATTGTCGGGCTTGCCGAGCTTCTCGGGGTGGCGCGGCGCGGTCACGCCGGGCGGCGTGCTCATCGGGACATTCCTCGCCGAAGCAGCACGCTACATGTGGATGACGCGTCCGAACGCGTCAAGCACCGACTCGTGCATCATTTCCGACAGGGTCGGATGCGGGAAGATGGTCTCCATCAGCTCGTGCTCGGTGGTCTCGAGCGTGCGCGCGATGGTATAGCCCTGGATCAGCTCGGTGACCTCGGCGCCGATCATGTGCGCGCCCAACAGCGCGCCGGTCTTGGCGTCGAACACGGTCTTGACCATCCCTTCGGGCTCGCCGAGCGCGATCGCCTTGCCGTTGCCGATGTAGGGGAAACGGCCGACCTTGACGTCGTAGCCGGCGGCCTTGGCCTTGGCCTCGGTCAGCCCCACGGAGGCGACCTGGGGCATGCAGTAGGTGCAGCCCGGCACGTTGGTGACGTCGAGCGGTCGGTTGTCGTTGAGGCCGGCGATCCGCTCGACGCACAGCACGCCCTCGTGGCTCGCCTTGTGGGCCAGCCACGGCGGTCCCACCAGGTCGCCGATCGCGTACACCCCGGGCTCGTCGGTGCGCAGATAGGGGTCGACCACGACGTGGGTGCGCTCGACCTTGACCTTGGTGCCCTCGAGACCGAGGTTCTCGACGTTGCCGACGATGCCGATCGCGACGATCACGCGCTCGACCGTGATCGCGGTCGGCTTGCCGCTCGCCTCGATCTCGACCGTGACGCTGTCGGCGGCCTTCTTGACGCTCTTCACCGTCGCGCCGGTGAAGATCTTCATGCCCTGCTTCTCGAAGCTCTTGCGCGCGAATGCCGAGATCTCCTCGTCCTCGACCGGCAGCACCCGGTCGAGCATCTCGACCACCGTCACCTCGGCGCCCATGTTGCGGTAGAAGCTGGCGAACTCGATGCCGATGGCGCCCGAGCCGACGACCAGCAGAGACTTCGGGATCTCGCTTGGCACCATCGCCTCGCGGTAGGCCCAGACGAGCTTGCCGTCGACCTCGAGCCCGGGCAGCGGTCGCGCCCGCGCGCCGGTCGCCAGCACGACGTGCGGCGCCACGTACTCGCCGGCCGCTGCGCCGTTCTTGACGACCGTCAGCTTGCGGTTCTTGCCACTCATGCCGGCGAGCTTCGCCTCGCCTTCGATCACGGTGATCTTGTTCTTGCGCATCAGGAACTTGACGCCGTTGGAGAGCTGCCCGGCGACGGCCCGGCTGCGCGCCACCACCTTCTTGGCGTCATAGCGCACGTCCTTGGCCGAGAAGCCGTAGGCCTCGAGATTGTGCAGCAGATGGTTGATCTCCGAGGTGCGCAAGAGCGCCTTGGTCGGGATGCAGCCCCAGTTGAGGCAGATGCCGCCAAGGCTCTCGCGCTCGACGATCGCCGTCTTCATGCCGAGCTGGCTCGCCCGGATGGCCGCCACGTAGCCGCCGGGACC
>DATJNS010000486.1:0-5273 GCA_035507915.1 Candidatus Sulfotelmatobacter sp. | reverse complement strand
TGAAAGCGCTCGAAGCGATCGTGCATCCCCTGGTGTTCGAGGCCCAGCATCGGTTCCTGCGCGCCCACGCGATGCGGCGCACCCGATCGGTCGTGCTCGATATCCCGCTGCTGTTCGAATCCGGATCGGCGCGCCGCTGTGTCGCAATCCTGGTCGTCAGCGCGCCTGCCCTGCTGCAGCGTCAACGGGTGCTGCGCCGGCGCGGCATGACGCGGGAGAAGTTCGCGGCGATTCTCGCCCAGCAGATGTCCGACGCCGAGAAACGCCGGCGCGCCGACATCGTGATCCCGACCGGGCTCGACAAGGCACTGACGCGACGTCGGCTGCGCCGAGCCCTGAGGCAGCTCCGACCGGTCCGTCAACCCACGGGCTGGCTGTGGACGAGTGCGATGCCGCGCTTGCATCGGAAGCCCGTGAGGCTCAAGATATAGGGGGTTCGGATCCAGCTCCCACAATCAATAGCGAGATAACGATGCGCGAGATCGTCCTCGACACCGAGACCACGGGGCTCGATCCGAACGCCGGCCACCGCATCGTCGAGATCGCCGGCGTCGAGCTGATGAACAGCGTGCCGACCGGGCAGGTGTTCCAGCGCTACATCAATCCGGAACGCGACATGCCGGAGGAGGCCTTCGCGATCCACGGCCTGTCGGACAGCTTCCTGCGCGAGCATCCGCTGTTCGCGAGCATCGTCGACGAGCTTCTCGGCTTCATCGGGGACGCCACCCTGGTGATCCACAACGCCGAGTTCGACATGCGCTTCATCAACGCCGAGCTCGCGCGCTGCGAGCGCGCGCCGCTCGGCGCCGAGCGCGCCATGTGCACGCTGCAGCTCGCGCGCCGACGGTTTCCGGGCACGCAGGTCAGCCTCGATGCGTTGTGCAGGCGCTTCGGCGTCGACAACACGCAGCGCACCAAGCATGGCGCGCTGCTCGATGCCGAGCTGCTCGCCGAGGTCTATCTCGAGTTGATCGGCGGTCGTCAGCACGGCCTCGAGCTCGCGGCGGCGGCGGCCCGCGTCGCCGCGATCGAGCGGGTGCTGCGGCCGGCGCGTCCGCACGCGCCGACGGTGGATGAGTTGGCGGCTCACGCGGTGTTGCTCGCGCAGCTGAAAGAGCCGTTGTGGATGCGCGGCGAGGCGTCCACCGGCACCGCCTGAGCGCGCACCGCTCAGCCCGTTCTCAGTCGCGGCCGCCCAGCACCACGCGCAATTGCGTCGCCAGATCCTCGGTGCGATACGGTTTGCGCAACAAGCCCGCATCCATGTTGGCCGATAGGCCGTGGTCGCTCGACAGCGCATCCGCGGTGTAGCCGGAGGTCAGCAACACCTTGAGGACCGGGCGCAGGCGCCGCGCCTCGACGGCGAGCTGCGCGCCGTTCATGCCGCCGGGCATCACGATGTCGGAGAACAGAATGTCGATGCGCCGATCCGGTTGGCGCAGCAGGTGCAGCGCATCGGCGGCGTCGCGCGCGACCAGCGTGTGGTAGCCGAGCTCCTGGAGACTTTCCGACACCAGGTCGCGCACGTCCTGATCGTCCTCGACGACCAGCACGACCTCGCCGCCGGTCGCGGCGCGCAGCGGGACGCGCACGGTTGCGGCATCGCTCGTGTCGGCCGGACGCTCGGCCGAGCGGGGTAGCCACAGCTCGACCGTGGTGCCCGCGCCCTCGGTGCTGCGGATGCGCACGTGGCCGCCGCTCTCGCGAACGAAACCGTAGACCTGCGACAGGCCGAGCCCGGAGCCCTTGCCGACGTCCTTGGTCGTGAAGAACGGCTCGAACACCTTGGCGAGCAGTGCGTCGGGAATCCCGACGCCGCGATCGGCGACCTCGATGACCGCGTAGGCGCCCGCTCGGGCATCGGGGACGACCGCCGCGGCGGCGTCGTCGAGCGTGGCGTTCCGGCTGCTGACCGAGACGCGGCCGCCTTCCGGCATCGCGTCGCGCGCGTTGATGACGAGGTTGAGGATCGCCGCCTCGAACTGGCCGGGATCGATGCGAACCGGATCGAGCGCGGGATCGAGGGCGAGCTCGACGCGAATGGTCTCGCCGACCGCCCGCGAGATGAGACCCTCGAAATCGAGCAGCAGCCGGTTCGGGTTGACGGTCTCCGGGCGCAGCAGCTGGCGGCGCGCGAACACGAGCAGCTGCTGGGTCAGCTTGGCGCCGCGTGCCGCGCCGCGCTGGGCGGCCGCGATCAGCCGACGCACGCGGGTGGCGTCGTCGGCATGCCGCTCGATCATGTCGAGATTGCCGACGATGATGGTCAGGAGATTGTTGAAGTCGTGGGCGACGCCGCCGGTCAGCTGGCCCATCGCCTCCATTTTTTGCGCGTGGCGCAACTGTTCCTGCGACTGGGCGAGCGCGGCGGTACGGGCGCGCGCGAGGTCGAGCGATCGCGCCAGGCGGCCATAGAGATTGCCCGCTTCGAGCAACAAGGCGCCCAGCACGAAGCTCGCCGCCAGCAAGCCGTAGAGCCGCCCGGCGTACCAACCGAAATCGTAGCGCGCCGTCGCGACCAAGGCGCTCAGCAGCACGTCGAGCAGCCAGGTGATCATCACGACCAGCAGCCACAGATCGAGCACGGTGCGGGCGCGCGTGCGATACCACAACAGGACGGGCACGCAGGCGAGGACGAGCCAGGCAACGGCTCCGAAGCGGTGACTGACGCGCGCGTAGTCGCCGCCGACGATGATCGGGCGCAGATAGCCGACGCCCGCCGTCGCGATCAGCATCGAGCCGCCGGCCAACAGGACGGCCGTCAGCACGCCGATGCCGAGCGCCGTGCCCACGCGCGTCTCGACGAGCGGCCGATCCATCTCGCCGTGCGCGATCACGGCGTAGACGACGACGAACAGCGGAAAGATGGCGTGCCAGAAGCCGTAGAGCCACGGCGTCGTCTGCTCGTTGCCGCCGAGCAGGCCGGTTTCGGCGAACACGCCGGGAAAACTCAGCAGATGCGCGACCACGATCAGGGCGTCGAACAGATAGCCGGCGCCGAGCACGAGCACCGAGGGCGTGCGCAGTTGTCGGAACTGGCCGATCAGAAGCAACGCGGTGATCAGATCGGTCAGGATCAGCGCGGCTTCATAGGCAGGAATGAAGGCCGGCACCGCGGGCCATCGCACGGTGGCGAACGGAACCGCGACGGCGAGCGCGAGCAAGGACAGCAGGACGGCGGCGACCGCGGTCAGACGATCGCGACGTCCGGCCAGCGTGTTCGCGAGGAACGGAGCCGGATCGGCCGACGCCGTGGCGTTGCCGCCGGTCGATGAAGTTTCAAGGATAATTGTCGGAAAGCCCGAGCTGCCCGCGCGCGTCATCGCAGTCTGAGCAAACCCGAATTAATTTTTGATCAATTCGCTCCGCATCGAACGACGGGCGGATGCGCCCGGGCCGGCGGGCTAAGGGCCTTGTGGCGGCGCCGGCGGCTCGACGGCGCCGCCCTGCGCGGCGACCTGGCGGCGGTACAGATCGAGAAAGTCGATCGGCTGGATGAGCAAGGGCAGGAAACCGCCGTCGCGTGTCGCGTTGGCGACCAGCGCGCGCGCGAACGGGAACAACAGCCGCGGACACTCGATCAGCAACAGCGGGTGCACGTGCTCGGGCGGCGCGTTGGTCAGCGTGAACACGCCGGCGTAGGCGACCTCGACGATGAACGCCGTCATCGCCTCGTGCTTCGCCGTGCACGTGATGCTGAGCACGACTTCGTAGGTGTTGGTCGCGAGGCCGCGCGCCTGGACGTTGACGTTGACGTCGATGTTCGGTTGGCTCGCCTGGGCCGCCAGGCTCTGCGGCGCGTTCGGATTCTCGAACGACAGATCCTTCACGTACTGCGTGTTGACCACGAGCTGCAGTTGCTGCGGCACCGCGCCGGGCGGGAAGGCGCTGCCGGCCGGAGCGCCGGCGCTGCCGTTGGTGCTGTCGGTCATCGCGAAGAGCCCCGGCGGTTGTGGGTGGGCAGGATCCTATGGCGGCGAGCCGTTAGCACGGATCACCCCTGTGGCACAACATGGCGGACGAGCTCGGCGCTCGGCAGCGGCCGCGCCCGGAAGCGCACGATGGCGGCGTTCGCGACCGTCAATCCGGTCAGCGCCCGGATGAAGCCCCAGTGCGTGACGATGGCGACGCGATCGCGGTCGGCAAGATCGTCGGTGACCGCCCGGAAGCGCGAGCAACGCGCCACCAGCCCGGTCTCGGGCTCCTCGTGATCGGGCCACCATTGCGCCGGCAGGTGGTCGAACGACCAGTCGGGCCAGCGGCGCGCCAGCTCGACCGGGTGGCTGCCGAGATCGCAGGAGAAAGCGACCCGCTCGCCGACCGTCGGATCGATGTCGACCGGCACGCCGAGCGCGCTCGCGATGATCTCGGCGGTCTCGAGCGCGCGTCGATACGGGCTGCTGATCAGCCGCCGGAGCTCGAGCGCCGCCAAGCTCGCGGCGGCGGCGCGCGCCTGGGCACGGCCGTCCGCGGTCAGCGCGGGATCGCGGATGCCCGGATCCTGGCGGGTACGTCCGTAATGGACGTTGAACTCGGACTGGCCGTGCCGGACCAGGATCATGATGGCCGTCTCACGGTTTCGGGCGCGGCCGGTCGTCGGGATCGTCGCCCAGCCGCCGCTCGGGCGGGACGATTCCGTCGTCGGGCGGCACCTCGTGATAGTCGCCGTCGATCACCGTCGAACCACGCTCCTCGAACCCGCGGCTGCCGCCCGCCGGCCACCGTCCCAGGCGCCACAATGTACCGGTCAGGGCGCGACGGGTCGGCGGGATCAGCAGCAGAAGAGCGATCACGTCGCTCAGGAAACCCGGAAGGATCAGGAGCATGCCGGCGATCAGCACGCAAGCGCCACGAAGCAGCGGCCCGGCCGGCGGCTCGCGCCGCGCCAACGCGTCGCGCAGCCCGACCAGGCTGAGCGCACCGAGGACCCGGATGACCAGCACGCCGGCGAGCGCCGAGGCGGCGAGCGCCAGCAACGTCCAGCCGATGCCGATCAGCTGAGCAACGACGATCAGGGTGACGATCTCGGCAGCCGGCAGGGCCACCGGCAACAGTCGCAAAAAGGTGGGCACGCTTGCTCTTTACCACGCCAGGGCCTATCTACACCCCATGCGCACGTCGTCCCGGGTCGATCGGGAAGCGACATCACCCGAGCCCTGATGGTGAGGCGCGCCGACGCTGCGGATTCCCAGCGGTTCCGGGTAGGATGATGCGATGGGCGACGGTTCCATCATCGACATCGTGCTGTTCGCCATGGTGGCGGCGTTCCTGTT
>DATJNS010000485.1:0-16172 GCA_035507915.1 Candidatus Sulfotelmatobacter sp. | reverse complement strand
TGGCTCCTGCGGAAGCTCACCGAGCCGGCAGACGGGCCGACGCTCGTCGTCACGCATCACGTGCCGCACTCCGCCGCTCGTCATCCCGGCCACGGGCTCAATGAACTGGCGCCCGCCTTCTGCTCCGATTGCGACGATTTGATGGAGGCCGCATCCACGGCCGGCGTCGCCGCATGGATCTTCGGTCACCACCATTGGAGCCTAGCGACGGAGACGCACGGCGTGCGGCTCCTCTCGGCGCAGCCGGGTTATCCGGGAGAAGACACCGGCTGGACCGGCCCGGGCTATCTCGAGATTTGAGCCCACGGCACCGATGTCCGCTACTGGACCCACAGCGGACATTTGCCGACGTTCCCGTCGGCCGCATCGACGGCCGCCGCTCGAGCGCTTAGAGCACCTTGTGGACCCAGCCGTGCGGGTCGGGCGCACGACAGCGCTGGATGTCGATCAAGGCGCTGCGCAGCTCCTCGGTGCGCGTGCCCGGGCCGCCGTTGCCGATCGTGAAGTCGCCGTCGCGCGTCTTCACCGTGCCGATCGGCGTGAGCACCGCGGCGGTGCCGCAGGCGAACGTCTCCTTCAGACGGCCGCTGGCGGCGTCCGCCCGCCATTGCTCGAGCGAGTACGGCGCCTCGCGCACCGGGATGCCCATGTCGTCCGCCATGGTGAGGATCGAGGCGCGGGTGATCCCCGGCAGGATCGTGCCGCCGATCGGCGGCGTCAGCATCGAGCCGTCGTCGAAGACGAAGAAGACGTTCATGCCGCCCAGCTCCTCGACCCAGCGCCGCTCGACCGCGTCGAGGAACACGACCTGATCGCAGCCGTGCTTGATGCCTTCGAGCTGCGCCAGCAGGCTCGCCGCGTAGTTGCCGCCGCATTTGACGGCGCCGGTACCATCGGGCGCGGCGCGCGTGAAGTCCTGCGACACCCAGAGCGCGACGGCGTCCTTCGACTTGAAGTACGAGCCGACCGGCGAGGCGATGACGATGAACAGATACTCCGCCGACGGCTTGACGCCGAGGAACACCTCGGTCGCGAACATGAAGGGGCGGAGATAGAGGCTGCCGTCGCCGTCGGGCACCCACGCGCGATCGATCTTGATGAGCTCGTCGAGGGCCGCGACGAAGGTCGCCTCCGGCAGGACCGGCATGGCCAGGCGCTCGGCCGATCTCTGGAAGCGCCGGGCGTTCTCGAGCGGGCGGAACATCACGGCGCCGCCGTCGGCGGTGCGGTAGGCCTTCAGGCCCTCGAAGATCTGCTGGCTGTAATGCAGCACGGCGCTGGCCGGATCCATCGCCAGCGGCGCGCGCGGCGCGAGCTTGGCGTCGTGCCAGCCGCGGCCCTCGACGTAGCGGATCGTGACCATGTGGTCGGTGAACGTGCGGCCGAACGCGAGATCGTGCAGCAGGGCAGCGCGCCGGTCGGGCGGCGTCGGCGCCGGGTGCGGTTCGCGGGCGAAAGTGACGGGCGATGAGCGGGACATGGGATGCTCGTTGGTTGCCAGGCGACGTTGATAGCACAAGGTTTCGGTCAATGGTTGGTTGCTCACGCGGGTCGAGCTTGCGACGCCGGCCCGGGCTGCTCGGGCGCCATCCGCGCGGCGGCGGCGCGGATCTCGGCGGGCAAGGGGCAGGACTTGCGGACCCGGCGGTCGATGTGGACGCCGGTCAGCTCGCAGGTGGCGGCCGCCTCGTCGGTCTCGGCGTTGCGCATCTCGTGGACGAAGCGGATCACGCGCTCGCGCACCTCGACGATGCGCGAGCGCACCTCGACGATGTCGCCGGGCAAGAGCTCGCGCTCGTAGGTGAGGGTCTGCCGGACCGCGACCATGCCGCGCTTGCGCTCGCGCAGGTAGGACGGCGTGAGGCCGACTTGCGCCAGCAGGTTCCACGTCGCCTCGTCGAACTTGGCGACGTACCACATGACGTTCATGTGGCCGACGTGGTCGCACTGCCACGGGTAGACCGCGCCGCGGTGGGTGACGATGTCGGCCATCGGCGCGCCGTCCTTGCTCCGGTCCGCGTCCATACGCTAACGTATGGAAAGCGCCCGCCCCGAGTCAATACGGTACCGTATGGAAGCCGCGCGCCGGCCCGCTCCGAGAACCGCCGCCAGCCCGCCCGCGCCGTCGCCCGAGCGCGGCCGCTGGATCGCCGCGGCGCTCGCCCGGCTCGGCGACGGCGGCGTCGACGCCGTCAAGGTCGAGGCGCTGGCCAAGCGCCTCCGGGTCACCAAGGGCGGCTTCTACTGGCATTTCAAGGATCGCGCCGCGCTGCTCGCCGCGGTCCTCGATGACTGGCGCGCCGGGCGCGTCGCGGCGATCGAGCGCCAGGCGGCGCGCGCCGGGCGCGACGCCCGCGAGCGCCTGGCCGGGCTGGTCGCGCTCTATGTCGAGAGCGCCAATCCCAAGGCGGCGGCGATCGAGCTCGCGATCCGCGACTGGGCGCGCCGCGACCGCGCCGCCGCCGCCGCGGTCGCCGACGTCGACGCCGCGCGGCTCGACCAGGTGGCGCAGCTCTACGTCGCGCTCGGCTTGCCGCGCGCCGAGGCCGACGCGCGCGCCTTCCTGTTCTACGCCTTCCTGTTCGGGCAGAGCCTCCTGTTCCTGCCGCGCACCGCCGCCGCCCGGCGCGCGCTGGTCGCGGCCTGCACCGCGATGCTCGCCGACGCGCCGGCGGCGCCGCGCCCGCGCGGGCGCCGCGGCCCCGACGGCGTCACACCGTCTGCTCGGTGACCTTGCGGAAGCGCAGCAGCGCGAGCCCGAGGAACAGCGCGCCCATGGCGCCGACCGCGAGGAACTCGGGCCACACGATGGCGAAGCCGGCGCCGCGGTAGAGGATCGCCTGGGCGAACGACACGAAGTGGGTCGCCGGCGAGAACGCCATGACGGCGCGCAGCGTCGGCGGCATGCTCTCGACCGGCGTGTTGGCGCCCGACAGCAACATCATCGGGATGGCGACCAGGATGAAGAGCAGCCCGAGCTGCGGCATCGAGCGCACCACCGTGCCGAGGAACAGCCCGATCGCGGTGGTGAAGAACAGGAAGATCGCCACGCCGCACATGAACAGCGGCACCGAGCCGGCGACCGGAATGCCGAGCAGCACGCGCACCACCAGCGACAGCGACAGCCCGACCGCGAGCGTGATGACGAGCGCGTTGGCCCACACCTTCGCCATGGCGATCTCGAACGGCGTGACCGGCATCACGAGCAGGTGATCCAGGGTGCCGTGCTCGCGCTCGCGCACGACCGCGGCGCCGGCCAGGATGATGCCCAGGGTGATGACGCCGGTGATGATCGCCATCACGCCGGTGAACCACGCCGTCGTGACGTTGGGGTTGAAGGCGACGCGCACCGCCTGGGTGATCGGCGTGACCGGCGTGCCCTGAGCGAGATCGATATAGGCGCCCTCGTTGCGCGTCACGAAATTGCCGATCTCGGTGGTCAGGATCTGCTGCATCTCGCTGGCGCCGATGCCGGCCTGCATCATGGCGGTGGCGTCGACGATGACCTGGAGCGCCGGCTGGCGGCCGGCCATCACGTCGCGCTCGAAATGCGGCGGCACGTCGATCACGAAGGTGTACTGCGCGGTGTCCATCACGCGATCGACGTCGCGCTCCGCGATCATCGCCGGCACCTTGAACTCGGGCGGCAGGAACGCCGCCGCGAGCCGGCGCGACAGCCGCGAGCCGTCCTCGTCGACGATCGCGATCGCGGCGTTGTGCAGCTCCTGCACGTTGCTCTGCGCCTGGGTGTAGACCGAGAACGAGAACGACCAGATCACCAGGCCGATCAGCACCCAGTCGCTCAGGAAGCTGCGCAGCTCCTTGGTGCCGAGCCAGAAGATGTTCCTGAGCGTCTGCATCGGCTCAGCGCTCCTGGCTCGACAGCAGGAGGTGGCTGAGCGCGAGCAGCGCCGGGATGAAGAGCGCCAGCGCCGCGAGGCTGCCGGCGAGCTCCGCGAAACCCAGGCCCTTGGTGAAGGCGCCGACGATGACGCGCAGGAAATAGGTCATCGGGAAGATGTGGCCCATGACCCAGGGCGCGCCCTGCAGGGTCGACACCGGCGTCAGCATGCCGGAGAACTGCGTGCCGATCACCGAGGTCAGGATCGCGGTGCCGAACAGGGCGGCGATCTGGGTGCGCGTGAAGGCGGAGACCAGCATGCCGAGGCTGGTCGAGGTCGTGACGTAGAGCAGCGCGCCCAGCAGCAGCGCCGCGAAGCTGCCCTTGAGCGGCACCTGGAAGAACAGGGTCGCGACCAGGAACATGGCGGCGAAGTTCAGCATCGCGATGGCGATGTAGGGCAGCTGCTTGCCGAGCAGGAACTCGAGCCGCGTCGCCGGCGTGACGTAGAGGTTGGTGATCGGGCCCAGCTCCTTCTCGCGCACGATGGCGAGCGCCATCAGGATGCCGGGGATCAGCACGAGCAGCAGCGCGATGCTGTTCGGCACCATGGCGTAGACCGAGTCGAACGACTGGTTGTAGCGGAAGCGCGTCTCGATGGTCGCGGGCGCCGGCGCCGCGCGGTCGTTGCGCTGCTCGCCCTGGCGCTCGGCGGCGAGATCGGCGAGGTAGTGCGTGTGCACGCCCTCGGCGTAGCCCCGGATGGTCTCGGCGCGGAACGGCATGGCGCCGTCGATCCAGGCGGCGACCTCGGCGGGCGCGCCCTTCTTGACGTCGCGCCCGAAGTTGGGCGGCAGCTCGATGACCAGCCGGAGCTCGCCGCTCTTCATGCGCGCCGCGAAGTCCTCGTAGTCGCCGACCGGCGGGCGCTCGACGAAATAGCTCGAGCCGCGGAACTCCTCGAGATAGGCGCGGCTCTCCGGCGTGTTGTCGCGGTCGAGCGCGGCGTAGGTCAGGTGATCGACGTCGGCCGTGATGCCGGCGCCGAACAGGAACAGGAGGAACACGGTGCCGAACAGCGCGAAGGCGAGCCGGATCGGGTCGCGCAGCGCCTCCAGGCCCTCGCGGATCGTGAACGCGGTCAGCCGGCGCAGGCTGAAGGCCGACGACGGCGGCAGCGGCGCGCCCGGCGCGCGCTCGCCGACGATCGGCGCGGCGCGCCCGATCGATGCGCCGGCGCCGGCATGCCCGACCGATGCGCCGGCGCTGGCGCCGGCGCGGGCCGCCAGGTAGTCGACGAAGGCGTCCTCGAGCGTCGCGGCGCCGCGCGCCGCCACCAGCTCGACGGGCGTGCCGGTCGCCAGCACCTGGCCGGCGTCCATCAGCGCGACGCGGTCGCAGCGCGTCGCCTCGTTCATGAAGTGGGTCGACACGAAGATCGTGACGCCCTGGCGCCGCGACAGATCGACCAGGAGCGCCCAGAAGCGGTCGCGCGCCAGCGGATCGACGCCCGAGGTCGGCTCGTCGAGGATCAGCATCTCGGGCTCGTGGATCACGGCGACCGCGAGCGACAGGCGTTGGCGGATGCCGAGCGGCAGGTCGCCGGCCTTCTGCTCGAGATGCGCGCCGAGCCCGCACTGGCCGACCAGCTCGGCGATGCGCGGCTTGACGCGCCCGGCCGGCAGCTGGAACAGCCGCGCGTGCAGCAGCAGGTTCTGGCTCACCGTCAGCTCGGTGTAGAGCGAGAAGGACTGCGACATGTAGCCGACGCGCCGGCGCGCCGCGATGTCGCCGGCCGACACCGGCTGGCCGAACAGCAGCGCCGAGCCCTCGCTCGGCGGCAGGAGCCCGGTCAGCATCTTCCTGGTCGTCGTCTTGCCGCAACCGTTCGAGCCGACGAAGCCGAAGATCTCGCCGCGCTCGATCGTGAAGCTCACGCGGTCGACCGCCTTGAAGTCGCCGAAGCGGCGCGTCAGCTCGCGCGCGACGATCACGGGCGGCCCGTCATGCACGGTGCGCGGCGGCACCACGAACGCCTGGTGGCCGGCGCTGCGCGCCGCAGGCAGGAGCGCGACGAAGGCGTCCTCGAGATTGGCGGCGCCGGTGCGGCGGATCAGGTCCTGCGGCGTGCCGGTCGCCAGCAGCTTGCCGCCGTCCATGGCGACCAGCCAGTCGAAGCGCGCGGCCTCCTCCATGTAGGCGGTCGCGATCACCACGCTCATCGCCGGGCGCTGCGCGTGCATGCCGCCGATCAGCTCCCAGAACTGGCGGCGCGACAACGGATCGACGCCGGTGGTCGGCTCGTCGAGGATCAGGAGATCGGGATCGTGGATCAGCGCGCAGCACAGGCCGAGCTTCTGGCGCATGCCGCCCGACAGCTTCTTGGCCGGCCGGTCGCCGAACGGCGCCAGCCCGGTGCGGTCGAGCAGCGCGTCGGTGCGCCGGTCGCGCTCGGCGCGCGCCTGGCCGAACATGCGCGCGAAGAACGCGATGTTCTCGCGCACGCTGAGGTCGGGATAGAGGTTGCGGCCGAGACCCTGCGGCATGTAGGCGATCGCCGGGCACACGTCGTTGCGGTGGCGTGCGTCGGCCATGTCGCCGCCGAGCACGCGCACCGTGCCGGCCTGGATGCGGCGCGCGCCGGCGATCAGCCCCAGCAGGGTCGATTTGCCGACGCCGTCGGGCCCGATCAGCCCGACCACCCGGCCCGCCGGCAGCGCCAAGGTCACGTCGTCGAGCGCCGCCGTCTTGCCGTAGCGATGCGACACGCGCGCGAGCGCGGCGACCGCGCCCGACTCCGCGCCCGATCCGGCAACGGTCTCGACGGCCGCGTCCACGCGCGCCTCGGCGCTCAGCGCGCGGCGGCGGGCGCGGCGGCGCCGTGCGGCTCGAGCGGCGCCGGCCACGCCACAGCGGGGTCGAGGCGCACGTAGGCGACACCCGGTAGGCCGGTGCGCACGGCGTCGGCGTGCGCGCGCGCGAGCTCGGGATCGACCCGCACCTTGACGCGGAACATCAGCTTGTCGCGCTCGCTCTTGGTCTCGACGGCCTTGGGCGTGAACTGCGCCTGGGTCGCCAGATACGAGACCTTGGCGGGGATCGGCCGGTCGGGCAGCGCGTCGAGCACGATGCGCGCGTCGGTGCCGATCTTGACCCGCCCGGCGTCGGCGGTCGCCAGATAGATCTCCATGTAGACGTACGAAGTGTCCAGCATGGTGTAGACCTTGCCGCCGGCGGGCAACACCTCGCCGACGTTGGCGAGGCGGTACTGGATGCGCCCGTCGGTCGGCGCGACCAGCAGGTTGTCGGCGATGTTGACGCGATAGAGCTCGGCGTCGTGCTGGGCCGCCGCGAGCGCGTGCTCGGCCTCGCCGATGCGCGCCGACGCCGCCGACAGCATGGCGTTGGCGCCGTCGAGCTGCTGGCGCCGCTGGTCGAACAGCTCGTGGGTCGCGTAGCCCTGCTTGAGCAGGGTCGCGGTGCGGTCGAGCTCCTGCTTGGCGAACGTCACCTGGGTCTGCTGCTGCTCGAGGTTCGAGCGCGCCTCGTCGAGCGCGCGCTGGGCCTGGCGCACCTGCGCCTCCGATTTCGCCAGCGAGGCCTCGAGGTCGCGCGTGTCCATGCGCGCGACCACCTGGCCGGCCTTGACGACGTCGCCCTCGTCGACCAGCCGTTCGGCGATCCGGCCGGCGAACTTGGTGTCGATGTCGATCTCGTCGGCCTCGAGCCGGCCGTTGCCCAGGGCGATGCCGGGCGGCAGCGCGTGGCGCGCCTGCTGCCACCAGTAGTAGCCGGCGCCGAGCCCGAGCGGGATCACGAGCAGGAGGGCGAGCAGCGCGCGCGGGCGCGGGCGCCGCGGCGGGCGCGCCGGCGTCTCCGGCACGACCGCGGGCAGCCCGGCGGGCGGCGACGGCGGGCTCGCGGCCTCGAGCCGCGGCGCGGTGTCGGTTTCCTGGGGGTTCGTCATCGTCATATCAGTCCTACTCCTCGGCCGCAGGCCCGCATCCCCGCCAGCCGTCGCGAGTGTGCGGTGCAGCACCGGCGCCGGCTTTGACGTGCGTCAAGTTCGGACCTCGCGCGGCGTGGTAACCAGGGCGCGTAACACCGAGCCCTCGGCTCCCGAAGACCTCAAAGGAGGCACGACATGTCGCTCAAATCCGTCCTGGTGCCGATGACCGCCGCGCCGATCGACCGGGCGGCGCTCGACCTCGCGCTGGCGCTCGCCCGGCCGACCGACGCCCATGTCGAGGCCCTCTATGCGCGGCGCGATCCGCGCGAGGCGATCGCCTATGCCGGCATGGGGACCGGCGCCGACATGGTCGCGATCGGCCCGATCATGGAGCAGCTCGAGCGCGAGGGCCGCGAGGGCAGCGAGCGCGCCCGCGGCACCTTCGACGCCTGGCGCGCCGCGCATGCCGTCGCCGAGGCGGTCAAGCCCGATCCCTACCCGCACGTCACCGGCGGCTGGCGCGAGGAGACCGGCATGCGCGACCAGACCGTGATGCAGGCCGCCGCGCGCGCCGACCTGGTCGTGTGCCCGGCGCTGCAGAGCGAGCCCGGGCCCGAGCAGGAGCTGCTCGAGACCGCGCTGTTCGGCGCCGCGCGCCCGGTCGTCACGGCGCCCGCGCGGCTGCCGGCCGACCCGTTCCGCCACGCGGTGGTGGCGTGGAACGGCAGCCACGAGGCCAACCGCGCGCTCGCCGCGACCCTGGCGCTGCTGCCGCGCTTCGAGACGCTGCACGTGTTCTGCCGCGCCGAGAGCCATCGCGCCGCGGCGTTTCCCAACGATGCCGTCGAGCTGCTCGCCTGGCACGGCGTCAAGGCCCAGGTCCTGTCGTTCGGCGCGTCCAAGGCGTCGGGCGAGGCGATCGGCGCCGAGCTCCTGAAGGCCGCCCAGTCGGTCGACGCGAGCTTCCTGATCATGGGCGCCTACACCCACGGCCGGGTGCGCCAGATGGTGTTCGGCGGCGCCACCCACCACATCCTGCATCACGCCGCGATGCCGGTGCTGCTGGTCCACTGAGCGGCGCGCGCAGTTGATCTAGCGCAAGGTGCGGGCGCCCCGGACGGCGCAGTGTTTCGCCGTCCATCGTACTGGAAAGGAGGACTGACCCATGCCCGATACTCCGGTTCCCGTCAGCAAGCAGACCGCGTCCGCGCCCATGCGTCGGCCGAGCGACCAGTGGCAGGGCTTCCACGACGAGATCGACCGCATGTTCGAGCGGATGTCGAAGGGCTTCGGCTTTCCGTCGCTGCGGCGCGCGTTCGACATGCCGGCGTTCGACACCTCGTTCGCGCCCAGCCCGGCGGTCGACGTCGCCGAGGACGACAAGGCCTATCGCATCACCGCCGAGCTGCCCGGCATGAGCGAGAAGGAGATCGAGGTCAATCTCAGCGAGCACACCGTCACGCTCAAGGGCGAGAAGCGCGAGCAGAAGGAGCAGACGGACAAGGACTATCACGTGTCCGAGCGCCGCTACGGCTCGTTCCAGCGGTCGTTCGCCCTGCCGCCCGGCATCGACCGCGACAAGATCGCGGCGAGCTTCGAGAACGGCGTGCTGACCGTGACCCTGCCCAAGACCGTCGAGTCGCAGAAGCAGCAGAAGAAGATCGAGATCAAAGCGAGCTGAACGCGAAGCTGAGCGTCCCGGCGCGGGGCGGTCCATCGGGCCGCCCGCGCGCCGGCCTCTCCGGTGCCAGCGAGGAACCACGCCATGACCAATCGACTGATGGGCGACATCGTCAAGGACCAGCAGCCCGTGACCTTGCCGGCGAGCGCGACCGTGCGCGACGCCTGCCAGCGCATGCGCGACCGCCGGGTCGGCGCGGTGCTGGTGGTCGGCGACGACCGCCGGCTGGTCGGCATCTTCACCGGCCGCGACGCCGTCGCGCGCGTGCTGGCGGACGGCAAGGACGCCGGCCGCACGACGCTCGCCGAGGTGATGACGCGCGCTCCCGCCAGCATGCCGCCGGGCCGCACCGCGATCGAGGCGCTGCGCCTGATGAACGACGGCGGCTTCCGCCACGTGCCCGTGGTCGACGGCGACCAGGTCGTCGGCATCGTGAGCCAAGGCGATTTCCGCGGCCTCGAGAAGGCGCGGCTCGACGAGGAGACCGGCCTGTTCGAGCGCATCTACTGACGCCGCGCGGCGGCAAGACGACCGTCATGCAGCCGACCGGCACCCTGCCCCGTCAACAAACCGGCGTGTTCGGCTTCGGCGGGCGCATCACGCTGTGCACGCTGTTCGGCATCCAGATCCAGCTCGACTGGAGCTGGATCCTGCTCGGCGTGCTGGTGACCTGGACCCTGGCGACCGGCTTCTTTCCGCCGCGCCATCCCGGCCTGGCGCCGGCGACCTACTGGTGGATGGGCGTGCTCGGCTCGCTCGGGCTGGTCGTCTCGCTGCTGGCGCACGAGCTCTCCCATTGCCTGGTCGCGCGGCGCTTTCGCATCCCGATCCGCGGCATCACGCTGTTCATCTTCGGCGGCGTCGCCGAGCTGGGCGAGGAGCCGCCGAGCGCCAAGGCCGAACTCCTGATGGCGGCCGCCGGCCCGGCGATGAGCCTGGCGCTCGGCGTCGTGCTCGACCAGGTGGCGACCGGCATCGGCCCGTCGGACGCGCTCGAGCCGGCGCGCGGCGTGGTCGAGTATCTCAGCCTGATCAACATCATGCTCGGCGTGTTCAACCTGGTGCCGGCGTTCCCGCTCGATGGCGGCCGCATGCTGCGCGCGCTGCTGTGGTGGCTGCGCGGCGATCTGCACGCGGCGACGCGCCGCGCCGCGATGACGGGCGGCATGTTCGGCGCGCTCCTGATCGCGCTCGGCCTGTTCCTGATCGTGACCGGCCAGGTGATCGGCGGCATCTGGTGGTTCGTGATCGGGCTGTTCGTGCGCAACGCGGCGCAGGGCTCCTACATGCAGATGATCGCGCGCGAGACCCTCGCCGGCATCCCGATCGGGCGCTTCATGACCCTCGATCCGGTCGCCGTGCCGCCGTCGATCTCGATCCGGCGCTTCGTCGACGACTACGTCTATCGCCTGCATTTCGACATGTTCCCGGTGGTCGAGCGCGGCACGCTGCTCGGCTGGATCGGCACCCGCCAGGTCAAGCGCGCGGCGCACGAGGACTGGGACCGCGTCACGGTCGGCGGACTGCTCGAGCCGCTGTCGGACGACAATTGCGTCGACGCCGGGCTCGACGCCGCCCGCGCCCTCACCCTGATGAGCCGCACCGCCAACCATCGGCTGCTGGTGACCGAGCGCGGCCGGCTGGTCGGCGTCGTGACCCTGGCCGACCTGGTGCGCTCGCTCAGCCTGCGCCTCGAGCTCGAGCCCGGCCGGTGACGTGCCGCCCGGCCCGCGCTTGACTCAAATCAAGGCCGGACCCGCGCGCCCGGACCACTCTGGCAGCGAACCGAAAGCCTTGGAGTCCGCCATGCCCAAACATCCGGTCACCTGGATCGCCGTCGCCGACGGAGCGCAAGCCCGCATCCTCACGACCACCAACGGCCGCGAGTTCGCCGTCGTCGAGGAGCTGGCGTCGGCCGATGCGCACACGCGCTCCCACGATCTGGTGTCCGACCGCTCGGGCCGCGGCCACGAGAGCATGGCGCCCTCCCACCACGCCATCGAGGCGCGCCACGATCCGCACATGCTCGCCAAGCAGACGTTCCTGCGCGACGTCGCCTACCGGCTGCTGCGCGCGGCCAACGAGCAGCGCTACGAGCGCCTGGTGCTGGTCGCGCCGAGCCGTCAGCTCGGCGATCTGCGCGGCTGCCTCGACGACCAGGTGCGCAAGAAGGTCACCATCGAGCACGTCAAGGACCTGACCAACCTGCCGCTCGCCGAGCTGAGCCAGCGGCTGGCCGCGCTCTTCCAGCCGCAATAGACGATGCCGCGCGACGCCCCTTCCCGACCCCGCCGCGTCGCGCGCCGCAAGCCGGCGCCGCGCCGGATCCTGATCCTCGGCGCGGCCGGCCGCGACTTCCACGACTTCAACGTCGCGTTCCGCGCCGACCCGCGGGTCGAGGTCGTCGGCTTCACGGCGACGCAGATCCCCGGCATCGCCGACCGCCGCTATCCGGCCGAGCTCGCCGGACCGCTCTATCCGCACGGCATCGCGATCCACCCGGAGGCCGAGCTCGAGACGATCTGCCGCGAGCGCGCGATCGACGAGGTCGTGTTCGCCTACAGCGACGTGCCGCATGCCCACGTCATGCATCTGGCCTCGCGCGCGCTGGCGGCGGGCGCCGACTTCAGCCTCTTGGGTCCGCGGCGCACCGCGCTCGCCTCGCGCCTGCCCGTGATCGCGGTGTCGGCGGTGCGCACCGGCTGCGGCAAGTCGCAGGTCGCGCGCTTCCTGTCGCGCCGCCTGCGCGACCGCGGCCTGCGGGTCGCCGTGCTGCGCCATCCGATGCCCTACGGCGACCTGACGCGGCAGCGCGCCCAGCGCTTCGCCTGCCCGGCCGATCTCGACGCGGCCGGCTGCACCATCGAGGAGCGCGAGGAGTACGAGCCGCATCTCGCCGCCGGCACCCTGGTGTTCGCCGGCGTCGACTACGCCGCGATCCTGGCGCGCGCCGAGCCCGAGGCCGACGTGATCCTGTGGGACGGCGGCAACAACGACTTTCCGTTCCTGGTGCCCGATCTCCACATCGTGATCGCCGACGCGCTGCGCCCCGACCAGGTGACGACGCACCATCCGGGCGAAGCCGTGCTGCGCATGGCCGACATCGTCGTGCTCAACAAGGTCGACGCCGCCGCGCCCGGCGCCGTGCGCCGGCTCGCGGCTGCGGTGCGCGCGGTCAACCCGAACGCGCCGCTGGTCGAGGCGGCCTCGCCGGTGCGGCTCGACGATCCCGCCGCGGTCGCCGGCCGGCGCGTGCTCGTGGTCGAGGACGGCCCGACCATCACGCACGGCGGCATGCCGCACGGCGCCGGCTACGTCGCGGCGTGCGCGGCCGGTGCGCAAGTGATCGATCCGCGCGACACGGCGGCGCCGGCGATCGCCGCGGTTTATCGACAATACCCCCACATCGGGCCGGTGCTGCCGGCGGTCGGCTACGACGCGGAGCAGCGCGCCGCGCTGCGCGAGACCATCGCGCGCGCGCCAGTCGATCTCGTGGTGTCGGGCACGCCGATCGATCTGGCGGCGCTGATCGATCCACCGAAGCCGATCGTGCGCGCGCGCTACGGTTTCGCCGAGACCGCCGAGCCCGGCCTGGGCGCGCTGGTCGACGCCTTCCTCGATCGCCACACGGCGTCGCCGCGCGACGAGCGGCTGCGCGCCCACGAGCGCGCGCCGCACGCCTGAGCGCGCTCCCCCGTGTCGAGATTGCCGTGTTGATCGTCGCCGCGCTCGGGGGCAACGCGCTGCTGCGGCGCGGCCAGCGGCCCGACGCGGCGACCCAGCGCGCCAATCTCGCGATCGCCGCCGCCGCGCTCGCCGACCTCGCGCTCGACCACCGGCTGGTCGTCACGCACGGCAACGGCCCGCAGGTCGGTTTCCTGGCGCTGCAGGCCGGTGCCGATCCGCTCGACGTGCTGGGCGCCGAGACCGAAGGCCAGATCGGCTACCTGATCGAGCAGGCGCTGACCAACCGCCTGCCCGGCCGCCCGATCGCCACCTTGCTGACCCAGGTCGTGGTCGATCGCGCCGATCCCGCGTTCAGCCGGCCGACCAAGCCGATCGGTCCGGCCTACGATCGCGCCACCGCCGAGCGGCTGGCGGCGTCGCGCGGCTGGACCGTCGCGTCCGATGGGGCAGCGGACGGCGCCGGCTATCGGCGCGTCGTCGCGTCGCCCGAGCCCGGCCGCATCGTCGAGCTCGCGACCATCCGGCTCCTGGTCGAGGCCGGCGTGATCGTGGTGTGCTGCGGCGGCGGCGGCATTCCGGTCGCGCTCGATCCAGCGGCCGGGCAGGACGCGGAGCCCGCCGGCGCGTTGCGCGGCGTCGAGGCGGTGATCGACAAGGACCTGGCGGCCGCCGCGCTCGCGCGCGCGCTCGGCGCCGACGCGCTCTTGCTGCTGACCGACGTCGCCGCCGTGTTCGCCGACTGGCCGGCCGCCGCGCAGCCGATCCGCCGCGCGACGCCGGCGACGCTCCGCGCCCAGGCGTTCGCCGCCGGCTCGATGGGCCCGAAGGTCGAGGCGGCGTGCCGCTTCGCCGAGGCCACGGGCAAGCCGGCCTGCATCGGCGCGCTGGGCGACGCCGCAGCGCTGCTCGGCGGCCGCACCGGCACGCGCGTCGCGCTCGATGCGCCGGCGGGCGCCCGACCGGGCGTTTGATCCGGATCAATACCCGGCCACGCCGGGTCCGCCACCTTATATAAGGTGTCGTCCGCCGCGACCGCCGCCGAGCTGGAGCCCCCCGATGCAGGATGCGCCGCGTCTGGTTCCCGAGCGCTCCCCCGAGCGCGACCCCGCCGTCGCGCGGACATTGGCCGCCCACGCCTTCCTGCTCGGCGAGCGGCTCGACCTGCGCGGCTTCGAGCCGGTCCAGCCGCTCGCCGTCACGCCGCTCGCCGTGCGCGCGGGCGCCGCCGGCAACGCCGTGCTGTTCCGCTACGGCATCGTCGTCACCTTCAACCTCGACGACATCGAGCGCCGCGCGCTGCTCGACGCGCTGGCCGACCGCGTCGCCGAGCCGATCCCGGTGATCGAGAGCGAGCAGTTCCAGATCATCGTGCAGGCCGACGCCGAGGACCAGATCGATCCGGCCGGCCGCATCGTCGTCAAGGAAATGACGACGCCGCGCCTGCAGATCATCGCCGACATCCTCGCCAAGCACCTGGTGCTGTCGCACTACGAGGCCAGCATCGCCAGCGTGTTCGACCGGCTCGAGCCGCTCGCCGGCTCGCTCCAGCGCACCGGCCGCGCCGGCTCGAACCCCGGCGTGCCGCTGCAGCATCTCGGCGGCGCGGTGCTGATCCAGCAGCGGATGGTCGGCCGCGTCGAGGTCACCGAGAAGCCCGAGGCCCTGTGGGAGAACCCCGACCTCGAGCGCTTCTACGCGCGGCTGGAGAGCGAATACGAGCTGCGCGACCGCGGCCGCGCGCTCGACCGCAAGCTCGACCTGGTGTTCCGCACGTCGGAGACCCTGCTGCGCCTGATCGAGAACCGGCGCGCGCTGCGCGTCGAGTGGTACATCGTCGCGCTGATCGTGTTCGAGATCCTGATCTCGCTCTACACGCTGTTCGCGGCGCGGTGAGGCGGCGCGTCGTGGACGATGCCCGCTCGGACGACGCGACCGCGCCGCCCGCGATCGGCGCGCGCATCGCGCGCTTCCTCGCGGCCGAGCGGCCGGCGACGCCGTGCCTGGTGATCGATCTCGACATCGTCGAGCGCCAATACCGCACGCTCGCGCTCGCGCTGCCGGCGGCCGGCATCTACTACGCCGTCAAGGCGAACCCGGCGGCCGAGGTGATCGCGCGCCTGGCCGCGCTGGGCGCCGGCTTCGACCTGGCGAGCCCGGGCGAGCTCGCGCGCTGCCGCGACCTCGGCATCCCGCCCGACCGCCTGTCGTTCGGCCACACGATCAAGAAGGAGCGCGACATCGCCGACGCGCGTCGCCACGGCATCGACCTGTTCGCCTTCGACGCCCGCGGCGAGCTCGACAAGCTGGCGCGCGTGGCGCCCGGCGCGCGGGTGTTCTGCCGGCTCGCGGTGCCCGGCCGCGGCGCGCAATGGCCGCTGAGCCGCAAGTTCGGCTGCGACGAGGCGACCGCGGTCGAGCTCCTGATCGCCGCGCGCGATCTCGGCCTGCGCCCGTGGGGCCTGTCGTTCCACGTCGGCTCGCAGCAGACCGAGCCGGCGCAATGGGCGAGCGCGATCTCGCGCGCCGCGACCGTCTTCCGCGTGGCGGCGCGCGCCGGCGTCGCGCTCGAGATGCTCAACCTGGGCGGCGGCCTGCCCGCGCAGTATCGCGATCCGGTGCCGCCGCTCGAGCGCTACGCCGAGACGATGGCGGCGGCGCTCGCGCACCAGTTCGGCGGCTCGGTGCCCCACGTCCTGATCGAGCCGGGCCGCTTCCTGGTCGGCGACGCCGGCGTGCTCGAGAGCGAGGTCGTGCTGATCGCGGCGCGCCCGGGCCACAACCATCGGCGCTGGGTCTATCTCGACGCCGGACGCTTCAACGGCCTGGCCGAGTCCTTCGAGGAGCGCATCCAGTATCGCGTCGCGGTGCCGGGGCGCGACGGCGCGGGCGAGCCGGCGGTGCTCGCCGGCCCGACCTGCGACAGCGCCGACGTGCCCTACCAGCGCAGCGTCTACGCCTTGCCGTGCGATCTCGCGATCGGCGACCGCGTGCGCTTCCTCAGCACCGGCGCCTAC
>DATJNS010000484.1:0-2073 GCA_035507915.1 Candidatus Sulfotelmatobacter sp. | reverse complement strand
GCCGACGATCTTGCCCGCCTGGTCGACCAGGATCGACGTGTTGAACCGCCGCTTGCGGTTGCCCTCGCGGATCAGCTCGGCGTAGCCGAGATAGAAGCCGATCTGGTGGCGCGCTGCGGTCTCGAACAGAAGTCTGGTCTCCGGCCCGGGCACGCTCGCCTCGTAGAAGCGGTCGAGCTCGGCCTCGTCCTCGATCATCCAGCGCGGAAAGAAGGTGGTCAGCGCGAGCTCCGGGTAGACGATCAGGTTGCAGCCATGCGCATGCGCGCGCTCCAGCAGCGCGACCATGCGCTCGACCACCGCGGCGCGCGGCTCGGCGCGCGCGATCGGCCCCATCTGGGCGGCGCCGATGGTGAGGATGCGCGACATCGTTGGCTCCTGCGCGTTGCTGCCAAGGGGCCGCATCATGGAATCCGGCGGCGCGGTGGTCCAGCGCCCTGCGAGCCTGATCTTGAGGGTGATCCGGCGCCGGTGCACACTCGGGGCCGACGCGCGCAATCGATTGCGTCATCCAGGGAGGCGCCGATGACGGAACACCTGACCTTGGCCGTCAACGGCAGCACGCGCTCGGTCGAGGTCGAGCGCGACACGCCGCTGCTCTACGTGCTGCGCAACGATCTCGAGCTCAACGGCGCCAAGTTCGGCTGCGGGCTGGCGCAATGCGGCGCCTGCACCGTGCTGGTCGACGGCCAGGCGACGCGCTCGTGCGTGACCCCGGTCGGCGACGCGGCCGGCAAGCCGATCACCACGATCGAGGGCCTCGGCACGCTCGCGCAGCCCCACAAGCTGCAGCGTGCCTTCATGCAGGAGCAGGCCGCCCAATGCGGCTACTGCATCAACGGCATGATCATGACGGCGGCCGCGCTGCTCGCGCGCAACCCGCACCCGAGCGATCCCGAGATCCGCGACGCGCTGGCCGACAATCTGTGCCGCTGCGGCACCCACAACCGCATCGTGCGCGCGATCGCGCGCGCCGCCGGGGAGAAGGCGTGATGGCGGCGCCCCCGCTTTCGACCCCGCGTCTGTCGCGCCGTCAGCTCGCCAAGGGCGCCGGCGCGCTCGTGCTCGGCTTCTCGATGCTGCCGCGCGCCGGCTTCGCGCAGACGCCGCCCGCCAAGCTGCCCGGCGATCTCAACGTCGCGCCGCGCCTCGACGCCTGGCTGCGGATCAACGCCGAGGGCACCGTCACGGTCTACACCGGCAAGGTCGAGCTCGGCCAGGGCGCCAAGACGGCGCTGGCGCAGATCGCCGCCGAGGAGCTCGACGTCGCGTTCGGCCGCATCGACATGATCACGGCCGACACCGCGCTGACGCCCGACGAGGGCTACACCGCGGGCAGCCAGACCGTCGAGTACAGCGGCACGGCGCTGCGCTTCGCCGGCGCCGAGGCGCGCCAGATCCTGCTCGAGCTGGCCGCCGCCAAGCTCGGCGTGCCGATCGAGCGCCTGACCGTCGCCGACGGCGTGATCACGACCGACGCCAAGCCGGCCGCGACCAGCTACTGGGATCTCGTGCGCCCCGGCCTGCTGGCGCGCGCGGCGACCGGCACGGTCAAGCCCAAGCCGCCGGCGCGCCACACCATCGTCGGCACCGCGGTCGAGCGGCTCGACATTCCGCGCAAGGTCACGGGCGGCGTCGCCTACGTGCAGGACCTGCGCCTGCCCGGCATGCTGTTCGGCCGCGTCGTGCGGCCGCCCAGCCGCGGCGCCGTGCTGACCCAGCTCGACGAGGCACCGGCGCGCCAGTTGCCCGGCATCGTCGCGATCGTGCGCGACGGCAGTTTCGTCGGCGTCGTCGCCAAGCGCGAGGAGCACGCGATCCAGGCGCGCGAGCGCCTGATCAAGGGCGCGACCTGGCGCGAGCAGGACACGCTGCCCGACGCGCAGGACCTCGAAGCCGTCATGGTCGGTCTGCCGAGCACCGCGGCCGTGATCGGCCAGAAGGGCACGCCGCCCGCGGGCGCGGCCAAGACGCTGGAGGCGCGCTACACGCGACCCTTCATCGCGCACGCCTCGATCGGTCCGTCCTGCGCGATCGCGCATTTGAAGGACGGCGCCTACACGGTGTGGACGC
>DATJNS010000483.1:0-11565 GCA_035507915.1 Candidatus Sulfotelmatobacter sp. | reverse complement strand
ACCTACCAAAACAAGGACGCGCGCGCCGAGGACATGCTGAAGCAGGTGCGCGCGCTCGGCGCCAAGGCGATCATCGCCAAGGGCGACGTCGCCGACGAGAAGGCCGTCGTCGCGATGTTCGAGAAATGCGACAAGGAGCTCGGCAAGGTCACGCACCTGGTCAACAGCGCGGGCATCGCGGGCCCCGGCGGCCGCGTCGAGGCGCTGTCGGCCGAGCTCCTCAACCTGATGTTCACGACCAACATCACGGGCTCGTTCCTGTGCGCGCGCGAGGCGATCAAGCGCATGTCGACCAAGCATGGCGGCTCGGGCGGCGTCATCGTCAACCTGTCGTCGGCGGCCTCGCGCCTCGGCGCGCCCGGCGGCGGCGTGCACTACGCGGCGAGCAAGGGCGCGATCGACTCGTTCAACTGGGGACTCGCCCAGGAGGTCGCGGGCGAGGGCATCCGGGTGAATTCGGTACGGCCCGGCGTGATCGACACCGAGATCCAGCCGCCCGGCCGCGCCGAGAAGATGGCGCCCTTGATTCCGATGCAGCGCGCCGGCCAGGCCCCCGAGGTCGCGGCGGCGATCCTGTGGCTCCTGTCCGACGAGGCGTCCTACACCACCGGCGCCAACCTCGACGTCTCCGGCGCGCGGTAAAATCCCCTCTCCCGACGGGAGAGGGTGCCGAGCGCAGCGAGGCGGGTGAGGGGAAACATTGCGGCTCGCTCGTGGCTGGCAGTTGTTCGCGGCGCTTCCCCTCACCCGCGCGCTACGCGCGCCGCCCTCTCCCGGTGGGAGAGGGGGACGCCAGCAACACGGCGCGGATCGTCTCGAGCACGTCAGGTAGGTGTTTGAGGACGTCGAGATTGCTGAAGCGGACGACGCGGCAGCCGTGCGACTCGAGCCAAGCGGTCCGCGCGGCGTCGCTCTCGGGCGTATGTTGGCTGCCGTCGACCTCGACGACGAGCCGATATTCCTCGCAGTAGAAGTCGAGAACGTAGGTGCCGAGCGGGTGTTGCCGTCGAAATTTGCAGCGTTCGAGTTGGCGGTCCCGCAGCTTGGCCCAGAGCTTGCGCTCGGCATCGGTCATGTTTCGGCGCAGTCGTCGGGCGATTTTCACCGACATGCGCTGCCCCTCACCGGCGCGCGCGAGCGCGCGCTTCCCTCTCCCGACGGGAGAGGGGAAAGTTACCAGCCGATCGCGTAGCTGGCGCGGCGGGGGTCGGCGCCGCCGCGCATCAAGCCGGTCTTGCGGTCCGCGACGATCGCGCACATCGCGCCGGCGAGCCAGTTCCACTCCGGCCACCACGCGACCTTGTGGCCCATCTGGGCGAGCTCGTCGCCGGTCGCCTTGTCGATGCGGCCCTCGAGGTTGAGCCGGCCCGGATAGTACTCGTAGGGCGCGAACGACGACGGGTAGCTGTAGGTCGCGAAGCGCGGCGCCTCGATCGCCTCCTGCACGTCCATGCCGAACACGAACAGGTTGAGGAAGGTCTGCAGCATCGCCTGGGTCTGCACGTCGCCGCCCGGCGTGCCGAACGGCACGAACACGTCGTCGCCCTTGATCGCCAGCGCGGGGTTGGGGGTCAGGCGTGGCCGCTTGCCGGGCGCCACGCCCGCCGGGTGCGACGGGTCGGGGCGCGACTGCGAGCCGCGGCTCGACGCGATCAGACCGGTGCCCGGCACCACCGGGACCTGCGAGGAGCTGTCGCTGGGCGTCGCCGAGAACACGTTGCCGTCCTTGTCGACCACGCAGACATAGGACGTGTCGCGGTCGGGCCCCGGCTCGCCTGCGGCGGCGACCAGCCGGCGCGCCGCGGCCGCGGGGCCGAGCTCGCCGGGCGCCGGCATCTCGGGCCAGGCGCGCGCGGGATCGATGGCGGCGCGGCGCTGGCGCGCGTAGTCGTCCGACAGCAGGCGGTCGAGCGGCACGTGGCCGAGCGCGGGATCGGTGTAGTAGGCCTCGCGGTCGGCGAAGGCGAGCTTGAGCGCCTCGGTCAGGCGGTGAATGTAGCCGGTCGAGTTGTGGCCGAGCGCTTTGACGTCGGTGCCCTCGAGCAGCTTCAAGGTCTGGAGCAGCGCCGGGCCCTGGCACCACGGCCCGCAGGTGAACACCTTGATGTCGCCGCGGTCGAGCCGCTGCGGCTTGGTCACCGGCGAGCGGAACTCCGCGAGGTCGCGCTCGGTCATGAAGCCGCCCTCGGCGCGCATGAAGGCGACGATCTTCTGGGCGATGTCGCCTTGATAGAACGCCGCGCGCGCGGCCTCCAGCCCGGCCAGGCGGTCGCCGCGCGCGGCCTTCTCCTGGTCGGCCATGTACTGCAGGCTGGCCGCGAGATCGCTCTGCACGAAACGCTCGCCGGTCGCCGGCGGGCGGCCGCCCGGCAGATAGATCGCCGCGTTGCTCGGGAAGCGGCGATATTCCTCGGCCAGCTTCTTGATGCTGTCGGCGAGCAGCGGATACATCACGAAGCCCTCGCGCGCGAAGCGCGTCGCCGCCGCCGCGACCTCGCCGAACGTCATGGTGCCGTAGCGCATGAGCGCCGTGATCCAGGCGTCGGGTGCCGCCGGCACGACGCAGCGGCGCAGCCCCGACGGCATGGTGCCGCCGTGCTCGCGCTGGAACACCGTCGGGTCGAGCGAGCGCGGCCAGTGGCCGAGGCCCTCGATCTGCACGATCTCGCGCTGCTTGGCCGAATAGAGGATGATCGGCGCGACCCCGCCGACATTGACGATGTCGGGCTGCACCACGCCGAGCGCGATGCCGGCGGCGCAGCCGGCGTCGATCGCGTTGCCGCCGGCCTGCAGGATGTCGAAGGCGGCGGTCGCCGCCAGGTAGTGGCCCGCCGAGACCATGTGGCGCGTGCCGGCGATCGTGGGGCGATGGACGAACATGGGCGGACCTCCCGAAAGGGGTTGGCCCAGCCTAATGCGTCGGGGGCGCGCTTGTCACGGCGCGGGGGGCGGGCGCGCTATGCGGTTGCCGCGGCGCGGCTCCCGCTCACCGTGGCTTCGCGCGGCCGCAACAGCACCATCAGGCCCGCGGAGATCGCGAGCGCCGCGAGGAACACGACGAGCCCGAGCAGGCCGGTCGGGCGCAGCGCCGCGAAGGTCTGCAGCGTATAGGCGGCGATCGTCGCGCCGATCACCAGCAGCCCGGCGCCGAGATAGGGCGCCGCGCCGTCGTTGAGCCGCCAGCCCTCGGTCGAGGTCGCGAGCGACAGCAGCACCAGCGCCAGGAGGTTGGCGCTCATGCCGAGCCACACCGGATGGATGCCGTAGAGGAACTGGGCGACGCCCCAGCCGCTCAGGTGATACCACAGCACGCCGGCCGCGAAGCCCATCACCATCGCGGCCAGCGCGCCCTGGCGCGTCGCGCCGCGCCACAAGAGCGCGGCGACCACGGGCGCGAACGTCGCCGAGTTGCGCACCGTCCAGGCCAGGATGTTCCACCATGCCGACTGCTCGGAGCGCAGCAGCCCGAAGATCACCATCAGGACCGTCAGCACCACGAGGGCGATGCGCGTGTAGCGCACGAGCTCGGCCTCGTTGGCGTGCGGGCGCACCGCCATCATGACGTCGCGGCCGAGCGAGGTCGCGCCGGAGAACTGGCACGGGCCGCCCCATGCCAGCGCGCACGCCCACACGCCGAGGAAGAACACGCCGACCAGCGGTGCCGGCAACACGGTCTCGAGATAGCGCGGAATCGCGATCAGGCCCTGACCGGCGCCCGGCATGGCGGCCGCGGCGGTGAGGCCGAGCAGGGTGGCGATGACCACGAAGGGCAGGCCGAACAGGCACGCCCACAACAGCCCTTTGCGGGCTTCGTGCGCGCTGCGGCACGACACCGCCATCTGGAAGGCGGCCTGCGCCAGCGGCACGTTGATGATGAAGGTGCCGAACCACGCGACGATCTGCGTCATGCCGACATTGTCGGCGGCGAAATAGTCCGGGTGCGCGCTCGCCAGCGCGCCGAGGCCCGGGCCGCGCCAGATCGCGTAGACGCCGATCGCCATCATGACGACGAAGACGCAGCAATTGACGCTCTGCGTCAGGCCGATCGACCACATGCCGCCGGCCTGCAGGTAGATGAGCAGCAGCACGGCGGTGAGCACCAGCGCCCCGATCATCGGAATGCCGGTCGAGACATGCACCGCCGAGGCGAACGCGAGCGCGGTCGCGACCGACCACATCGGGAAGGCGAACGCCGTGATCGCGCCCGCGACGGCGCGCGCGCCGCGGCCGTAGTGGTCGCCGATCAGGCCCGAGATCGTGACCAGCGCGCGCTCGCGGAACGGCGCCACCAGGAACAGCGCGATCAGCAGCACCTGCAAGGTCTCGGCGACGCCGTACCAGGCCGCCGACACGCCCTTGAGGTAGCTGAGCTCGAGCACGGCGATGAAGGTCGAGCCCGAGAACAGTCCGGTGATGCACAGCGCGACGAGCAGCGGCGAGAACTGGCGGCCGCCGACGAAATAGCCGCCGCTGCCGGCTTCGGCCTTGCGCCGCGCGATGCGTCCCGCGACCACGAGCAGCGCCGTGTAGGCGACCGCGAGGCCGATCACCCAATGACCGTAGGTGTTCATCGTCAGTCCTTCGATGTCAGGTTCCAGGCGACCGCGACGTGCGCGTTGCTGTCGCGGATCAGGTTGTAGACCGGGCAGCGCTTCAGCACCGTCTGCTGCAGGTCGGCGAGCTGCGCCGCCGGACCGGTTGCCGTGCCCGTGACGGTGACGTCGACCGACTGGAAGTGCGGCGAGACGTCCGCGGTGCCGAACAGACCCCGCTGGTCGACCAGGCCCGAGCTCGAGACGCGCAGGTCGCCGAGCGCGATGCCGCGCTCCTTGGCGACCAGCTCGATGACGACGTTGAGGCAGCCGTTGAGCGCGCCGAGGACGTATTCCATCGGCGTCGGCCCTTCGTTGTTGCCGCCGAGCTTCTCCGGCTCGGCGATCACGAAGCGGAAGTCGCGCACGTCGAGGTCGGTGCGATAGTTGCCCTTCCACTCGCCGTCCGCCCGCACGGTTTTGATCTGCGGCACGGCTTCCGCCAACTTGGTGTCCGGCACCGTCTCCTCCTCGTTGGCCGAGCGCCCGGCCCATCGATCCACCGCGATTATGCGATCGCGTGCTGTGGATTTCCTGATTTAACCAGGAAAGACCGGATAATCACCGAATGAGCGGCGGATGCAAGTGGCATTGCGCCTGGCGTGTTCGCGTCCGCCGCGTCTGCCGCAGAGGAGCGGACGGTGCGCCCGACCAACTGCGGCGACCGGTGGCCTTCTGCTATCGTCGGCCGGGCTGCGGGCGAGGGCGACGATGCCGACGGTGCTGGTGAAGGACGCCGATTGGGCGGTCGTGTGGGAGAACGCGGCGCCGGAGAGCGGGCCCAACCTTTATGGTGGGCGCCACGCTTTCCTCAAAGGCTGCGATCTCGCGTTCGCGGACGACCGGCTCGTGTTCGTCGGCTCGAACTACGCGGGCGCGGCCGACACGGTGATCGACGGGCGCGACAAGATGATCCTGCCCGGCTTCGTCAACATCCACTCGCATCCGAACTCCGAGCCGATGCTCAAAGGGCTGTCGGAGGAGCGCAAGAGCCGCCAGCTCAACATGAGCTCGCTCTACGAGTACATCTTCCTGCTCGGCCGCCCGGCGCACGATCTCGCCGCCGATCCCGATACGGCGCATTTCGGCACCGCGGACTTCGCGGCCTACAGCGCGTCGTGCCAGGTCGCGATTGCCGAGATGCTGCGTTCGGGCGTGACCTGCTTCGTCGACTACTCGGCCAACCGGCCGAACTGGCTGGACGAGGTCGCGCGCACCGGCATCCGCACCGTGGTGGCACCCTCCTTCCGCTCGGGCGAGTGGTACACCGAGAACGGCCACGAGGTGCTCTACCGCTGGAACGAGCCGCGCGGCCGCCAGGGGCTCGACACCGCCGTCGCGCTCGTCATGCGCGCGCAGCAACATCCGTCGGGCCTGCTCTCCGGCATGATGGCGCCGGCGCAGGTCGACACCTGCACCGCCGACCTGATGGTCGATGCGTCGGCGGTGGCGCGCGATCTCGGCGTGCCGTGCCAGACCCATTGCGCGCAGAGCGTGGTCGAGATGCGCGAGATGTTCCGCCGCCACGGCACGACCTCGGTCGGCTGGCTCGAGGCGCTCGGCGTGCTCGGGCCGCACATGATCCTCGGCCACGCCATGTTCCTCGACCACCACTCGTGGATCCGCGGGCCCGACCACCGCGATCTCGACCGCATCGCCGACACCGGCACCTCGGTCGCGCACTGCCCGAACCAGTTCGCGCGCGGCGGTATGGTGCTCGAGCATTTCGGCAAGTACGCGAAGCGCGGCGTCAATCTCGGGCTGGGCACCGACACGTTCCCGCACAATTTCGTCGACGAGATGCGCTGGGCGCTCGTGGTCGCCAAGATCGCCAGCGCCGACATCGGCTCGACCAGCCTGGCCGAAATCTTCACCGCCGCGACGGTGGGCGGCGCCAAGGCGCTCGGCCGCGACGACATCGGCCGCCTGGCGCCAGGCTGCAAGGCCGACTTCTCGCTGGTCGATCTCGCGCACCCGGCGATGCAGCCGGCGCGCGATCCGCTCAAGAGCCTGGTGTTCACCGCGCTCGAGCGGCCGATCACCGATGTTTATGTCGCGGGCAAACCGGTGGTGCGCGACGGCACCGTGCTGACCATCGACCTCGAAGCCAACCTCGCCGAGCTGACCGCCGGCCAGGCGCGCAACATGCGCGGCATCCCGGAGCGCGACTGGGCCAAGCGCAGCCCCGACGAGGCCTTCCCGATGTCGCTGGGTTGGGCCGGCAGCAACCGGTAGGCGTGATTGACATGTGACACACATGTGAGCATGCTTAGAACATGACGAAGATGATTCAGCTGCGCCATGTGCCGGAGGCGCTGCACCGGCGGCTCAAGGCGCGGGCGGCGCTGGCCGGCCTGCCGCTGTCCGACTATCTGATCCGCGAGGTGCGCAAGATCGCCGAGCAGCCGACTGCGGAGGAGATGCGCGAGCGTCTCGGACTGCGCGAGCCCTACCGCGGACGCGTGTCGCCCACCGATGCGCTCCGCTCGGAACGCGACGCGCGGTGATCGTCATCGACGCGTCGGCGTTGCTGGAGCTGGTGCTCCGCACCGAGCGCGGCGAACGGGTCGCCGATCGCGCGCTCGACCCGCGCGAGCGGCTGCATGCCCCGCATCTCCTGGACGTCGAGGTCGTCCAGACCTTGCGCCGGCTGGTGCGGCTGAAGGAGCTCGATCCGGCGCGCGCGGCGCTGGCCCTCGACGACCATCTGGCGCTCGGCGTCGAGCGTCACGCCCACGCCGAGCTGGTGCCGCGTCTCTGGCAGCTGCGCGAGACGCTCACCGCTTACGACGCGGCCTACGTGGCGCTCGCCGAAGGCCTCAACGCGCCGCTGCTCACCTGCGACGGCAAGCTGGCGCGAGCCCAGGGACACAAGGCGACCGTGGAGCTCTGCTAGGTTCGGCAGCGCAACGCGTAAGAAATCTCTGACCCCGACTATTCATTCCCAACATGCGCGGCATCCCGGAGCGCGACTGGGCCAAGCGCGGCCCCGACGACGCCTTTCCAATGTCGCTGGGATGGGTCGGGAGAAACCGGTAGGCGGCGATAGATTCTGGAACCGTCGTGCCGCGAAAGCGGGGCATCCAGGGTCTCGAGCACCGCCGTTCGACTCCTGGGTCCCCGCTTGTGCCGGGATGAGGCTCAAGCCTGTTCAACTGACGTCTGCAAGAACCGGGTCGCGGCGGCGGCGCGGGGCGGCTAGACCTCGCCGCCATGACGACGCTCCAGCCGGCAGTGACGATCAACCGCGCGATGGGCGCGACGGAGTGGGGCCTGCTCCTCTTCATGTCGGTGCTGTGGGGCGGCTCGTTCTTCTTCGCCGGGGTCGCGCTCGCCGCGCTGCCGCCGCTCACCATCGTCGAGCTGCGGGTCGGTATCGCGGCGGCGGAGCTCGCCATCGTGATCCGCGCGCTCGGGCTCCGCATGCCGCGCGAGCCCGCGGTATGGCGCGCGTTCTTCGGCATGGGGCTGCTCAACAACGTCGTGCCGTTCGGCCTGATCGTGTGGAGCCAGACCCACATCGCGTCCGGCCTTGCGGCGATCCTCGGCGCGACCACGCCGCTCGCGACCGTCGCCGTCGCGCACGTGCTGACCGCCGACGAAAGACTGACCGGGCGCCGCTTCGCGGGCGTGCTCGTGGGTCTCGCCGGCGTGGTCGTGATGATCGGGCCCGACGCGCTGGCCGGCCTCGGTGTCGACGTGCTGGCGCAGCTTGCCGTGCTCGGCGCCGCGCTGTCCTACGCCGGAGCGGGCGTGTTCGGCCGGCGCTTCAAGCGCCTCGGCGTGCCGCCGATCCTCACCGCGGCCGGCCAGATCACCGCGTCGTCCCTCATGCTGCTGCCGCTGGCGCTCGTGGTCGACGGGCCCTGGACCTTGGCGATGCCGGGCTGGCCGGTGTGGGGTGCGGTGCTCGGCATCGCGACCTTGTCGACCGCGCTCGGCTACGTGGTCTATTTCCGCATCCTCGCGACCGCCGGCGCGACCAACGTGCTGCTCGTCACCTTCCTCAATCCGGTGACCGCGATCGTGCTCGGCACCTGGGTCCTGGGCGAACACCTGGCCCCGCGGCACGGGCTCGGCATGGCGCTGATCGGCTTCGGCCTCGCCGCGATCGACGGCCGTCTGCTCGCCCGCCTGCGACGTCAACCGGCCCGGCCGCGCGCCCGCGCCGGCCGCTTCACGGACAGGTAGCCCATCACGAGCGCGACGATCTCGGCCTCGAGCGCGGCGGGCGGCACGTCGCGCGGCGGCGCGACGATCGCGTTGTGCACCAGCGACACCACGGATTCGAACACCAGGTGCGCGGCGAGCTCGAGATCGCGCACCGTGATCTCGGCGCGGTGGCGCGCCAGCCAGTCGCGCAGCAGGCGAACGATCGTGCCGTCGTGCGTCGGGCTCTCGCCGGCCGTGTCGCGGAACGGGAACTCGCCCTCCAGCACGGCGTGCAGCGCCGCCTGGCGCTGATGCGCCGCCATCAGGGCGGCGACCAGCGCGTGCACCGCGTCGGCGAGCCGGCCGCCATGGTCGCGCTGCACGACGTCGCGAAACAGCGCGTGCATCTCGGCCGAATGGCGCTGGTGCAAGGCGGCGACCAGCGCGTCCTTGTTGGGGAAGTACTGGTAGATCGAGCCGACGCTGACCCCGGCCACCCGCGCGACCAGGTTGGTGTTGGTGCGGGCGTAGCCGTGCTCGCCCAGAACGCGAGCCGTCGCCTCGAGGATGACGTCGACGGTGGCGCGCGAGCGCCCCTGGGACGGCGCTTTCCCGGTATTGCGGCGGGACGCCGCGCGCGGCGGACGAACGCGAGTAGCGGAGCGGGCCATGACGCGGTACTCTCGAACATGAGCAATTGCTCAGGATCGAGCATGACGGCCCGTCACGCCCCTGACAAGGGGAGGCGGACAGCCATAGAGAAGGACAACCAAGGAGACGGACGATGGATGCACCGTTGGAGCCCTCGGTCGATATCGCGGCCCCGGTCGGCCTCAACCACCTGGTGCTGAACGTGCGCGACCTCGAGGAGTCGCACCGCTTCTGGACCGAGCTGCTCGGCTTCAAGCATGTCGGGACGCTCAAGCGCCCCGGACCCGACGGCAAGCCGCGCGCGCGCATGCGCTTCTACAGCGGCGAGCAGGGCGGCAAGCTGCGCCATCACGATCTCGCGCTGATCGAGCGCACGGATCTGGTGCAGGCGGGCCCGCAGGCCTTCAACCACGTCGCGATCGGCTACCCGACCCGCGAGGCGTGGCGCGGGCGCATCGCGTTCCTGCGCGAGCGCGGCATCGCGCTGCACGGCCGCATCGATCGCGGCATGACGGAGACCATCCATCTGCGCGACCCGGATGGTCGCGAGATCGAGCTGGTCTACGAGCTGCCGCGCGAAGCGTGGGAGAACGACATCGAGGCCTCGCTCAACCACATGGTGGAGCGTTCGATCGACGAATGACGCCGGGGCGGCCGCCCTGGCTTTCCCGCGGCGCGGTGCTAGGCTGACCTCGTCCAGAGCAGCCGGGAGAGCCGCGTCATGCCGACCACCGTGATCAAGAACGCCGACTGGGTGGCCGCGTGGGACGACGGCGCCAAGCGCCATGTCTATCGCCGGGGCATCGACGTCGCGTTCGACGGCAACGCGATCACGTTCGTCGGCAAGGACTACGGCGGCAAGGCCGACCGCACGATCGACGGCAAGGACAGCTTCGTGCTGCCGGGCCTGATCGACGTGCACTCGCATCCCGAGCACGAACCGGCCTATCGCGGCATCCGCGAGGAGCATGGCCTGCCGGGCATGTACATGACCGGGCTGTTCGAGCGCGCGCAGGCTTATTCGTCGAGCTACGCGGAGGCCGAGGCCGACGCCGGCGCGGCCGCCGAGTTCGCCTATTGCGAGCTCCTGAAGTGCGGCGTCACCTCTCTGGTCGACATCTCGCCGAATTGGGACGGCTGGGTCGACCTGATGGCGAAAAGCGGCCTGCGCAGCTTCCTGGCGCCCGGCTTCGCCTCGGCGCGCTGGAAGCTCGAGAACGACCACACGCTCGGCTACGCCTGGGACGAGGCGCGCGGCAAGGCCGGTTTCGCCGCCGCCCTCAAGCTGATCGACGGGCTCGCCAAGCATCCGAGCGGCCGGCTGTCGGGCGTCGTCTCGCCGTCGCAGATCGACACCTGCACCGAGAGCCTGCTGCGCGACGCCTTCGCGGCCGCGCGCGAGCGCAAGCTGCCCTTCACGGTGCACTGCGCCCAGGCGGTCAACGAGGTGCAGGAGATGATCGACCGCCACGGCCAGACCTCGATCCAGTGGGCCCATTCGCTCGGCCTGCTCGCGCCCGGCACCATCCTGGGCCACGCGCTGTTCATCGACACGCATTCGTGGATCCGCTGGCACACCAAGCGCGACCTCGCGATCCTCGCCGAGAGCGGCACTGCGATCGCGCACTGCCCGTCGCCCTTCGTGCGCTACGGCCACGTGCTCGAGAATCTGGGCGACTACCTGCGCGCCGGCGTCACGGTCGGTATCGGCACCGACGTGTCGCCCCACAACCTGGTCGAGGAGATGCGTAAGGCCGCGGTGCTCGGGCGCGTCGCGGCGCGCGACATCCGCGCGGTCTCGACCTCCGACGTGTTCCACGCCGCCACGGTCGGCGGCGCCACCGCGCTGATGCGCGACGATCTCGGCAGGCTCGCGCCGGGCAAGAAGGCCGACCTCGTGATCGTCGACCTGAAGCACCCGCACATGATGCCGGCGCGCGACCCGCTGCGCTCGTTCGTCTACCACGCGGCCGACCGCGCGGTGCGCGACGTGTTCGTCGACGGCCGGCAGGTGGTCGCCGCCGGCAAGGTGCTGACCATGGACCAGGCGGCCGCCGCCGAGCGCCTGACCCAGGCGCAGGCGCACCTGATGGCGAGCGTGCCTGGGCGCGACTACCTGAAGCGCAGCGCCGACCAGATCACGCCGCTCAGCCTGCCGGTCGCGTAGCGC
>DATJNS010000482.1:0-13893 GCA_035507915.1 Candidatus Sulfotelmatobacter sp. | reverse complement strand
GTCGCGGTCCAGCATCATCAGGCCGGACGTCTGGCGCTCGCCGAGCAGGGCTACAAGGAGGTGCTGCGCAGTCAACCGACGAACGCGAAGGCCCTCATGCTCTACGGTGTGCTCGCGCATCAGGCGGGCAGCCACGACATGGCGGTGCGCGTGTTGAACGCCGCGATCGAGCTCGCGCCGGATTTCGCCGAGGCCCATGCCGCCTTGGGGACGGCGCAGCAGGGGTTGGGTCAGCTCGACGCCGCGATCGCGAGCCTCGAGCGCGCGCTCGCCCTCAAGCCCGATCTGATCGAGGCCCATGCCAATTTCGGTAACGTCTTGCAGATCCAGGGCAAGCTCGCCGCCGCCGCCGAGCAGTACCTCTACGTCGCGGCGCGCCGCCCGGACATTCCTGGCATCCACTCCAATCTCGGCATCGTGTTCCACGCCCAGGGCAAGCTCGATGCGGCGGTCGAGAGCTTCGGGCGCGCCCTCAAGCTCAAGCCAGACTTGGTCGAGGCGCACACCAATCTCGCGCTCGTCCTCATGGTCCTCGGCAGGTCCGACGAGGCGATCGAGCATTATCGCGTGGCGCTCGGGATCCGGCCGGACCTGCCGGGCATCTACGCCAACCTCGGCATGGCGCTGCAGCAGCAGGGCCGGATGGAGGAGGCGGTCGACGCCTATCGGCGCGGCCTCGCGCTCAATCCGGACGAGCCCGCGACCTTGTGCAATCTCGGCGGGGCACTGCAGGATCTCGGGCGGCTCGATGAGGCGCGCGCGAGCTTCGCGCGCGCGCTCGCCCTCAAGCCGGACTACGCCGAGGTGCACAGCAACATCCTCGTGCTGGCGAACTACGATCCGGCGATCGACGACGCGGGCCTGCTGGAGGCGCATCGCGAATTTGACCGGCGGGTGATCGCGCCGCTGCGCCGGCCGGACGCCTACGCCAACGAGCGGTCGCCTGATCGGCGGTTGCGCATCGGTTACGTATCGGGTGATTTCTGCCGCCACCCGGTCGGCTATTTCATCCAGCCTGTGCTGGCGGCGCACGATCCCGACGCGATCGAGGCCTGGTGCTACTCCGGACGTCTGATCGAGGACGACCTGACCGCGCGGCTGCGCGCCCAGGCGCACGGGTGGCGCTCGACGATCGGCGTCGGCGACGACGCGCTGGCGGCCCAGATCGCCGCCGACGGCATCGACGTCCTGGTCGACCTCTCCGGCCACACCGGCGGCAACCGGCTGCCGGTGTTCGGTCGCAAGCCCGCGCCGGTGCAGGTCGCGTGGCTCGGTTACTTCAACACCACGGGCGTGAGCACGATCGACTACGTGCTGATGGACGAGGCGACCGTGCCGGAAGGCGCCGAGCGCTGGTTCACCGAGACCGTGGTGCGTCTGCCCGATGGACGGTTCTGCTATGCGCCACCGGAGTATGCGCCTGCGGTTGCGCCAATGCCGGCGCGCGTGCGCGGCTCCGTCACCTTCGGCAGCTTCAACAACATGTCGAAGGTCACGCCGGCGGTGATCGAGCTGTGGGCGGCGGTGCTGCGCGCGGTGCCCGACGCGCGCCTGATGCTGAAATGGAAGAGCCTCGCCGACGCCACCGAGTGTGGGCGGCTGCGCCAGGCGTTCGCCGCGCACAGCATCGCACCCGAGCGCCTGGAGCTGCGCGGCCGCACGCCACACGCCGAGATGCTCGCCGAATACGGTGAGGTCGACATCGGGCTCGACCCGTTCCCGTTCTGCGGCGGCCTGACGAGCTGCGAGGCGCTGTGGATGGGCGTGCCGATCGTGACCCTGCCCGGTGTGCGCCCGGTATCGCGTCAGACGCTGGGCTTCCTGACCCAGCTCGGGCTCGGCGAGCTGGCGGCGTCGGGCCCGGAGCGCTACGTCGCGCTGGCGGCCGAGCTGGCCGGCGATCTCGAGCGGCTGGCCAGCCTACGCGCGACCTTGCGCGCGCGCATGGCGGCGTCCTCGTTGTGCGACGGCGCGCGCTTCACGCGCGGTCTCGAGGCGGCCTACCGCACGATGTGGCGCGCCTGGTGCGCGAGCACGCCCTAACGCGGCACCGCGATCGCGTCGCGCCTCACTGCGACGCGGCGGCGCGCCGCTCCAGCATTCGGCTGACGGCGTCGCGGATCGCTTCCGACGGCGCGCGTTTGTAGTCGAACAGCGCGAGCGGGTCGCTGTGGCGAACCAGCATCGCGGCGTTGCATTCGAACAGCAGCAAGCGTCCGTCGGGCAGCACGGCGCAATCGATGCCGAAGAAGTCCAGCGTGATCCGGC
Organism: Candidatus Sulfotelmatobacter sp.; assembly: GCA_035507915.1. Classification (GTDB taxonomy): domain Bacteria; phylum Pseudomonadota; class Alphaproteobacteria; order Elsterales; family Elsteraceae; genus JACQAI01. Next base: position 11,625 of record DATJNS010000482.1, on the reverse strand, counting down.
GCGCGATCTCGCGCAGCGCCGCTGCCGCGTCCGGTCCCAGGTGGTCGAAGGGTGCGGCCACGAAGTCCGCCTCTTCGGCGCGTAGCGCATCGTCCTCGGTCATCGCGGTCCTGAAGTAGTGGACGAGCCAGTTCTCGCCGATCGCCAGATGATAGGGGAAGAGCGCGCCGTCGACCGCGATGAATCGATATTTTCGATAGCGCCCGTCGGCCGAGCGAAACTCGTGATACCGCGTCAGGTAGATCTCCTCGGCCGTCGTCCAGGCCAGATAGGCGTCCAGCGCCGCGGCGTCGTCGATGCGTTCGAGGCGTTTGCCGCCGTGGCTGCCGGCCGGGCGCGCCAGCAGCGGCACACCGATCTCGCGCAGCGCCCGGTCGGCGACGGTCCGATCGTGCAAGCTGCGGGTGACGTAGCGGCCGGTCGCGGGCACGACGCAACCGGCGGCGTTCGACAGACGCTCGGCGATGCGCTCGCGTCCGGTCTCGGCGATCAGGCGCGGATGATTCGCCATGGGCAGGCCGACGCGCTCGGCAAATCCCAGCGCCTGCACGGTCGCCGCGGCCCCGTAATCGGGGTCGGCGACGGCGTTGAACAGCACGTCGTAGCTCGCCGCGATGCGGTCGTACGGGTAGGCGAAGCTGTCGAGCATGAGGACGATCTCGACGGCGAGCCGCTGGCGGTCGAGGATGAAATCGAGCGGCGTGTTGGCGCGCCCGGGCGCCGCGATTACGCCGACGCGCACGCGGGCGTCGCTCCGCGGGCGCGGCGCACCGACCCACGACGCGTCCGCCATCGCGCGCTCGAAGCGAACGCGCGCGGGGGCTGGCGCGCCGATCGCGACGAGGGCGTCGCCCATCAGGAGCTCGCGGTCGGGGACCGAGCGCTCGAGGCTGAGCGCAGCCAGCTCGCAGCTGTCGGCCTCGTCGGTCTGGCCGACCTGCCGAAAGATCTGTCCGAGCGCGCGCCAGCTGATCGGTTCGTCGGGGTCGAGGCTGACCGCCGCGCGCAGGGCGTCGATCGCCGCGCCGTCGCGCCCGCGCGTCCGTAAGGTGCCGCCGAGCGCGAGCCGCGCGACCGAGCTCGTCGGGTCGAGCGCTGCCGCATGCTCGAATGCGGCGATCGCCGGGTCGAGCGCGCCAACCGCGAGCATCGTCTGGCCGAGCTGGAAGGCGGCATCCGCCGGCGCCGGCGCGAACGCCAACGGCATCGTGAACGGCGCCATGGCGTCCTCGATCGCAGCGCCGACCGGCAGCGTCGCGACCACGGCCTCGAGCTCGACGAGCCCGTCGGCGGCGCGCCCCGCCTCGATCAGCGCGAGCCCGAAACGCGCCCGGGCGCGTCGACACGCCGGGTCGAGCGCCAGCGCGGCCTCGAAGCAGGGCAGGGCTGCCGCCGCGCCGGCGCCGCCCCAGGTCGCCTCCGCCTCGGCCAGGCGCACGATCGCGTCGTCGCAAAACCTGGCGCCGGCGCGCGCGAGGCTGTCGAGTGCCGCCGTGAAGTCGCGCGCCGCGACCGCGTCGAGGATCCGTCGGCGCTGCGCCGGCGGATCGTCGGGCGCCACGTCGGTCAAGCTCAAGCCGCACGCTCCAGCGTCTCGGCGACATGGCGTGCGATGGTCGGCCAATCGTTGGCGATCACGCCGAGCTTCGCGTCGCGGCCGTCATCGAGATAGCCGAACGGAAGATGCATGAACGCGTCGACCAGATCGGCGAAGCCCGTGTCGAGCACCGTCGAGCTTGGATCGAGCCGGGTGATCAGCGCCAGGCCGGTCGGCCGGCAGGCGATCGTCCGGATGGCGAGATCCGGCCGCGCGCGCTTGAGCAGAGGGATCAGGCGCCAGGTATCGCCGCTCCAGAAGCGCGTGTGCCGGTCGCGCGTCGCGGTCGGCGCACTGAGCGGCAGGCAATCGTGCACGAGGACGACGGAACGCGGCTGCGCCAGCCGCTCCAGATTGATGAAGTCGCGCAAGGTCTGGTCGAACGTGTGCATGCCATCGATGAACGCCATGTCGAAGCGGGCGAGGCTGGTCTCGGCTGCAAGGTCGACCGACGCGAAGAACGCGTCGCTGGTCATCTCGAAGATCCGCGTGTCGGCGGAGAACGGATGCTCGATCCGCGCGGCGGGGTCGACGCCGACCGCGATGGTCGGCGGGCGCGCCATCGCGAGCGCTGCGCCGGTCTCGATGCCGATCTCGATATAGAGCCGCGGCGCGAGGAACGCGTGCAGGCGTCGAAGCACCTCGTGATAATGATCGCCGGGCAGCAGCGCCTCGTTGAGCAGCATGTGGGCCTGGAGCAGGTCGGGATCGAGCTCGAGCGCCCGCCACTGGCACGCGATGCCGTCGGCGCGTCGCCCGAGGCCGAACAAGGCCAATCCGAGATGCGAGTGATAGAGCGCAATCCCGTCGTTCTGCGTGATCGCTCGCGCGATCAGATCGGCCGCTTCGACGTTCCGCCCTTGCTGATGGCAGACCAACCCGAGCAGGTGCAGACCGTCCGGATTTGAGCCGTCGCGCGCGAGTGCCTCGCGGTAGCTGAGCTCGGCTTCGTCCAGGTGACCGGCCTTCTGGTGCCGGAGCCCGCGTTCGAGGATTTCGCCGATCGGGATCATGCGCTGCCTCAGGCCTCGAAGCGGGCCCAGAAATCCTCGTCGAGCCAGGGCTGGTAGCGCTCGAACCGCCGGGTCTTCATGTTGGGAAGATAGGCGACTTGGTCGTCGTCGGCGAGCAGCGCGGCCATGCGCGAAAAGCTCGAGTTCACCGCCGCCAGCACGGCGCAGCGCTGCATGCACATGAAGTCGGGCAGGAAGTCGAGCTCGGGCAAGGCCAGTTCGTACGCCGGCGCGATCACGGGCTCGTACGCGGCGAAGTGCGGCGCCACCGCCTTCGCATCGTCGGTGGCGATGAACAGCACCGGACGCTCGAGAGTGGGCCACAGCTCGCGCAGAAAATCGTCGTACCATTCGACCGGGGTCGGTCGGAACCATGGCATCTGGTCGTGATTGAAGTGCGGATAATCGCCGCGTCGCACGTGGATTCCGACGAGCGCAGCGCCGGCCGGGATCGTGCGCGCCATCCAGCGCTCGATCAGATCGACGAACAGGGGGCGCGGCGTGAAGATGCGCCGCAACAGCGCGCGATGGCGGCGCCACGAGGCCGGGATCTCCTGGAAGTAGCCCCAGAAGTCGACGTTCACCGGCGGCTCGGCCAAGGTCCAGAGATGGCGCTCGACCCCGGTGAACAGCGCGAAGCCTTGGCGCTGGAACGATGGATCGGGCGGATCGGAGGCGATGCCATAGAGCATCTGCCCGATCCAGCGCGAGGATTGGACGCGGCAGTTGTTGCGTAGCGCGTAGAGCGCCAGGAAGGCGTACTGGAACAGCTGATTGCCGAACCGACCATTGGCGCCGAGCGTGTCCATCGACACCGCATTGGTCGACGGCTCGCGCAGGAGGCTGAGGTCGGTCAGCAGCGCCGAGCGGATGTAGGCATCGGCGCCGTCGCCGACCAACCGGCACGCACCGGGTTTGAGCCGCACGTAGCCGGCGTCGAACAGCGGCCGGTCCCAGCGCCCGGCGGCATCGCCGGCGCCGCGCACGATGGCGATCGCGGCGGGCTCCGCGCCAGCACCGCGCTCGAACGCCGCGAGGCACGGGGCGAGGGCGGTCGCGGCCGCCTCGACGACGGCGAGACCGAGCCTGGCGCCGTCGCGGGTCGCGGCGTCGAGCACGTCCGATAGGGTTTCGGCCGCGGACCTCGGCGGGTCGAGCGGGCGCTCGCTCGCGTCGCGTCCGTCGAGCCGCGCCAGCCGCAGCACGAGGCCCCGCTCGCTCGCTGCGACGCGGCGGGCGTCGCCAACCGGCGCGAGCGATGCGCAGGCCGCGCTCGACAACGCCAAGCGCGCGGGATCGGGATCCGCCGCGACACCGATCGAGAGAACGCCGTCACCGGGGGCGAGCGGCCAAAGGGCCGCCGCGTCGGCGATCAGGGGCGCAAGACCGCTCATCGGCAAGGAGCGTACTCCCGACGGTCCCTCAGGCGGCCGTCGGAGTCGCCACGCCGACCTCGTCGCGCAGGAATCCGACCAGCGCATCGCGTGCGCGCTCGGGGACCGCGATCAGGACGTCCCGATGCACCACGATGTAGGGCTGGTGGTGACTGCGCAACGCATCGAGCGTCTGGCACAGCGACGGCCAGTGATGCGCCTTGTGCGGCGGCGCCGGCGGCGCGAGGAACAGGCGCGCATCGTCGATCAGCACGAAGTGCCTATCGAGGTCGCGCGCGATCTCGGCAATCTCGTCCAGCAGCGGGCACTCGTCGTCCTCTCCGGCGGTCACGTCGCCGCTCCAGTGCGCGTCGAGCCAGAACATGGTGACCGGCAGATCGGGAACGAGCTGCCGGAGATGTTCGCGCGAGTCGCCGAACAGCGTTCGAATGCGCGGATTGTCCGCGAAGCGCGCCTTGACGACGTTGAAGAATTCGGGTGCGCGCTCGACCGTGATGACTTGTTCGAAGCGCTCGGCCGCCCACGCCGTGGTATTGCCCAGGAGTGTGCCGGTTTCGAAGAAGCACGGAATCGCAAAAGTCTGCTGGAGATACGTCACGAGCTCGCTGGGCGGCCCAAAGTTTGCGGTGCCCACGATCGGTCCCTATGTCTCCGGCGGGTCGACGCCAAATTCCAGCAAAAGGGTAACGAAATCGTTACCATATTTGCCCATCTCTAGCACCCCGCCTTCAGACCCCGGACGCTGTCCTCGATTATGATCGATCCGCTGCTCATCATGGCGCAGAGCCGGCACAAGGCCGGACTGCTCGACGATGCCCGCACGCTCTACGGCCAGATCCTGGCGCGCGATCCGGACCACTTCGAGGCCATGCAGCTGCTCGGCATGGTCGAGGTCGAGGACCAGAACGTCGATGTCGGCATCGAGCTGCTCGAACGCGCCGCCCGCGGCGATCCCGACAACAGCCAGGCCGCTTATCACCTGGCGCTCGGGTTCGAGGCGGCAAAGCGTCTGGACGACGCGATCGCCGCGCTGGAGCGCGCGGTCGACCTCGACCCGACCAATCTCGCGGCCGCGCGCAAGGTCGGCTGGCTGAAGCAGCACAAGCAGCAATACGACGAGGCGATGAAATATCTCGAGCGGGCGCTCGAGCTCGACCCGAACGACATCGACACGCGCATCGCGATCTCGGTGTGCTGCATCGCGACGCGCCGTTACGGTGCGGCGGCGGCCCAATGCTATGCCATCCTGGAGATCGACCCCGACAATGTCGGGGTCTGGCGCAGCCTCGCCTACGCCCAGAACGCCGACCGCGATTACGAAGGGGCGCGACGGTCGCTCGAACGGGCGCTCGAGCTCGAGCCCGACAACAAGCTCGCCCTGGTCGACCTCGGCAGCGTGCTGAAGGCGCTCGGCCTCAACGACGAGGCGATCGCGGCCTACGACGCGTCGCTCGCGCTCGACCCCGAGCAGGCCGTGCCGTGGGCGGGCAAGGGCATCGTCTATCATGGCATGGGCCGGCTCGAGGAGTGCATCCACTGCCAGGAGCGCGCGCTAGAAGTCGATCCGACCTTCTCGCCGGCGCTGAACAACCTCGGCTTGGTCCTGTTGACCCTGGGTCGGATCGAGGTTGCGATCAAGCGCTTCCAGAAGGTGGTCGACGAGCACGGCAATCCGGGGATCTTCAGCAATCTCCTGTTCGCCACGCACTATCTGGAGGGCGCGACGCCGCAGGCCTTGCTGCGCCGGCATCGACGCTACGACTTCTATGTCCATGGCAAGAAGCGGATGAAACCGCCGCGTCACACCAATCCGCCGGATCCCGATCGCCCGCTCAAGGTGGGCTACGTATCGGGTGATTTCGCCGTGCACCCGGTCGGCTTCTTCGTGTCGTCGGTCATCACGCGGCACGACAAGAGCCGCTTCGAGTCGTTCTGCTACTCGGCCCGCGCGGGCGAGGACTATGTCGGGGAGCGGATCAAGCGGCACGCCGATCACTTCCGCCGGATCGCCGACATGACCGAGACGGTGCTGACCGAGCGTATCCGCGACGACGGCATCGATGTTCTGATCGATCTGTCGGGGCACACCGCCGCCAATCGGCTGGTGACCTTCGCGCACAAGCCGGCGCCGGTTCAGGCGACGTGGGCCGGTTATGTCGGGACGACGGGATTGCGCGCCATGGATTGGCTGATCGCCGACCGTTTCCACGTGCCGCCGCACCTCGAAGCGTTCCACAGCGAGCGCGTCTATCGCATGCCGAACGGCTACATCTGCTACGAGCCCTTCGTCATGGCGCCGGCGGTCGGACCGCTGCCGGCTCTCCGAAACGGCTACGTCACGTTCTGCTCGTTTCCCAATCCGGCCAAGGTCAACCGCGGCACGATCGCGGTCTGGGCGCGCATCCTTGCGGCGGTCCCCGACGCGCGGCTGCGGCTAAGCTACAGGTCGATGAACGCGAGGCTCAACGTCGAGCGCATCCACGGCGGTTTCGCCAAGCACGGGATCGACGCCGCGCGGGTGATGATCGATGGTGGCGGCGACCCCAAGACCATGATGGACAGCTACAACGCCTCCGACATCGGGCTCGACACGTTCCCTTATTCCGGCGGCCTCACCACCTGCGAGGCGCTCTGGATGGGGGTGCCGGTCATCACCTATCCGGGCGACCGCTTCGAAAGCCGCCACTCGTTCAGTCACCTGTCGAACGCCGGGCTGACCGAGACGACGGCGCGCGACCTCGACGACTACGTGCGCCTCGCGGTCGAGCTCGCAAACGACCTGCCGCGGCTGGCCGACATGCGTCTCAACCTGAGGCCGCGCATGGCGGCCTCGCCGCTGTGCGATCCAGATCGGTTCGTCCGAGATCTGGAGAGCGGATTCCGCACCATGTGGCGGGCATGGTGCGAGACCCAGCGCCGGCCGAGCGCTAGCCGGCGGCCGACGACGAGAACGCGTCGAGCGGCGGCAGGTTGAGGACGACCTCCTCGTAGCTGATCAGGTCGCGACACTGCTTCAACGCGTCGTAGTAGGCGCGTTGCTCGAGATGCCGCCGCATGTCGGCCAGCAGCGCGCGTATCTTCCCGGACTCGGTCGCGCCCTCGAAATCGCGGATGTAGTTCATTGCCTGCTCGAGATAGGGCGGCCGCTCGCTGGCGTCGGCGATATAGGCGCATTGGACCGCGAAATAGATGCGCCGCGCGGGTGTGTTCGCATGCTCGGGCCGCATGATGTGGCGCTCGAGCAGCATCGACACCTGATTGTTGATGAGCAGAGACGTCGGCTTCAGAGCGGTCAAGAGGGCGCCGTTGATCACCAGGCGCTCGTTCGCCCGCAAATTGAGCTTCAGCCCCATCTGGCTGGCCCTCCATGGGAGATCCTGCCCCCGGTCGGGGGTTCGAGCGTCGTGATACCAGCCTCGGAGCCCTGACGCCAGGGTATGCGCGCACGCCGGACCGGCATAGCTGGTCCGGCGGCGAGGGGGATCAGCGCATCAGAGCAGGTTGGACTGCGCGGAGACCAGGCTGATCGGCGACAGCAGGCTGGTCGGTCCGGACGATCCGGACGTCGAAGACGATCCGCCCTGCAGCAGCGCCAGGGCCGTGTCGCCCATCGACGTGCCGAGGTCGTCTTGGTTCTGCGCGATCTGGACCTGGGTCAGGTAGCGCGTCACGAACTGGGCGACGAAGGATGGGTTCTTGAACTGCTCGACGTTGAGCCGGGAAGAGATCTCCTGCGCCTGCGCCCCGACCGGCAGCACGGCGAGCTGTTGCGGGAAGCCGAGCGCCGTCGTGAGGACCTGGCGCATCACGCTGTCGCCCAGGATCGAGTAGATCGCGTTGGTCGTCGTCGATGCCGACTGCACGGCCTGGGTGACGTTGCGGGCGAAATACCGCGCGTTGGCGACCGACTGGTTGGACTGGGCGATGTTCGTCTCGAACGTGTTTTGCTGGTAGCCGGTGATCAGCGACTGGATCGTCGAGGGATCCTGCAGTGTGCTGAGCCCGTTATAGAGCCCCAGCGTCTGATCGGCGGCCAGGAACTTGCTGTTGGTCGAGGACAGCTGGTTGGCCACCGAGTTGGACTGGTTGGGATTCGACAGCAGCGCCGCCTTGACCAGGCCGATATTCTGCGTCTGATCGCCGAGACCGGTCGCGGTCAGGATGAAGTTGAGCAGCTTCGGATCGCTGAAGATCTGGTTGACCGAGGTGATGTTGTTCGAGCCGGCAACCGCCGCGTTGCCGTTCGACTGGACCGAGTTGATCATGTAGACGCCGGTCTGATTCTCGGTCAGGTTGCCGCCGGTCGTGCCGCCGCCCGCGAAGCTGAACACCGGGTTCAGCACCTGATTGTCGGAGGTCGTGATCACGCCCAGCGAGATGCCGCTGGTCGCGCTCCCGGGTCCCGGGCTGACCGAGACGAGGTCGCCCGTCGAGGTCGAGAAGTTCAGCGTCTGGATGCCCGACGTGACCCGTGCCGTGACCTTCGGGTTGGGGTTGTTCGGGTTCGCCGTGGCGGACGTGATCGACGCATCCCACGACTGGGTGCCGCCGACGACCCCGAGATTCGTGAGCTTGACCCCGACGGTGAAGGCGTCGCCCTCGTTGTCGTAGACCGTCGAGTTGAACGTGCGCGAGGTGCCGGCCGTATCGAGGTTCGACAGGTTGCCGTTCACCCGCACCAGGGTGGTCGCCTTCGGCGGTGTGATCTGGGCGACGCGACTCTGGAAATAGGAGACGGCGCTGGCGACTTGCTGGCTGTTGTTCGACTGCTGCAGGAGCTTCGTGCCGTTCTGGGCGAGATAGTTGTAGTAGGCAATTGAGCCGCCGGGGAAGCTCGGGGCGGACCCAGACAAGGTCGAGTTGGGGCTCAGGCCGAACAAGGAGAGGGCGATCTGGCCGCCCGTCAACGTGGTCATGATTGCACCGTTTGCGCAAGAACCAGCGTTTTGCTGGCCGACAAGGTAGCCCAATAAACCTTAAAAGTCGTGAATTCTCTGTGACCTGCGTCACACATCATGGGTTAGGCGGGCAGGAAGTTCGCCAGGCTGAGGCCCTTGAGCTGGGCGGTAACCTGGTAGCTCGCCTGGAGCTGATTCTGCAGGTTGTTCAGGCTGGTGATCGACACCGCGAGGTCCTGGTTCTCGGCGGTGTCGAGGCCCTGCTGCAACAGGTTGGTCGAGGTGTCGTTCTGGGTTTGTGCGGTGCCCAGCTGGCCTCGCACGATGCCGTTGACCGCAACGGCGCTGTTGATCTGGGTGCTCGCATTGTTGATCTGACCGATCTGACCGACCAGCCATTGCTGATACGTCGCGGACGTCCCGGTCGCCGCATTGTAGTCGGCGAAGTCGCTCGCCTTGATCGTCGCCGTCGCCGTCGTGCTGGCGAGCGTGTCGCGGATCGCGACACCGAAGGGATTGTTGGGCGGCACGCCCGGATTGGCCGTCACGCTCGCCTGGATCGATTGGTCGTCGGCGATTTGGGCCGGCGCGGCGGGCACGCCGGCGGCGCCTGGCACGAACCAGTTGGAGGTGGTGGCAAAATAGTTGGTCACCGTGTTCTGGGCCGCGGCGACGGTGGCGAACGGACCCGCGGCGGTGACCGCCGCGCCCAGCCCCGTGGTGAGGGCGTTGGCCGAGGCGATCGGATAGCTCGGCGCATTGGCGGTGTTGAGCGCGACGCCCGAGAACAGCGGCACGCCGTTGGTCTGGGCATTCAGCTGGGCGACCGCCTGGTCCAGCGTGTCGGACGCGGTCTGCTGGACCTGGACGCCGGTCGGATCCTGGTTGTTGAGCTGGGTGATCGTGTTGGCCAGGCTGTTGATCGCGCTGTCGGTCGAGGTCAGGGAGTTTTCGATATTCGCAGTGCGCGTCGACAGGGTCGCGATCGTGTCCGAGTAGGCGCTGTTGCGCGTGATCGCGCCGCGCGACTTGAGATCGAGGGAGGCGACATCCGGCGTGAAGCCCGAGAAGTCTTGCGCCTTCTGCCCGCCGTTCGAGATGATCTGTTGCAGCGTCGTCAACTGCTCGTTTTGGTTCTTGATCTGGTTCTGCAGATACAGCGTCTGGGAGAGGCTATTGACGAAGCTCATGGTCTAACTCCGGTGCCGCGTCACTGCACGAGATTGACAAGCGTATCGAGCAGCTGGTTGGCGGTTGTCACCACCCGGGCGTTGGCCTGGTAGAGGTTCTGCAGGACCACCAGCTGCGACATCTGGGTGTCGAGATTGACTTCCGATTGGGGCGCGATCGCCTGCGTGATCTGGGTGTTCGCGGTGTTGAGGGTGGTGATCTGGTTGTTGGCGTTGGTGAGGTCCTGGCCGACATTGATGGTCGACTGCCCGGCGCCGACCTCGAGGGTCTGGGTGCCCGCGATCCCGGCGGTCGTGAAGGTGAACTGGTTGTTGACGAGCGCGCTCGCCGCCGCCGCCGCCGCGCCCCCGTTGGTGTCGGCTGCGGTCCCGGCAAACTGGTCGCCGACCTGCAACGCGCGCAGACTGATGTTCGGGTTGACCTCGATGTCGCCCGAGTAGTAGGGCGCCGTCACGTTTTGGGTCACCGCCGACACGACCGGGGCCGCGACCGCGCCGATGGCGATCGTGCTGGTGGAATCGAACTCGATCGGCTCGATGTGGCCGGGGAACTGCGACGGCGCGCTGCTACTGGTCGGGATGCCGGCAATCTGGTCGGTCGACAGGAAGGTCGGTGGGGACGTCGAAGGGTCGAACCCGCCGATCACGATGCCGCCGGTGCTGGCTGCCCCATTGTAGTTCAGGTTACCGACCGCTGGCGCGCTGCCGATCGGAACCAAACTGTTGATGACGACCTGCCAGCCGGTGTTGTTGCTGGTCGGGCGATACACGGCCGTGGCGGTGTACTGGTTGCCGAGATCGGTCGTGATCGTGAAGGCTGCCGACTGGGCGGTGTCGCCGGGGAAGACGGGGGCCGCAGAGAGCGTCCCGCCGAACTTGATCGTGGTGTTGGGGATCTGACTGTTCGTCTGGGTGAACAGCGTGAGCGTGTTGTTGGAGGTGACGTTGTTGGGCGCGCTCGCGGCGGCTTCGGTCAGGCCGGTCGTGAAGGCGGTGACCGGACCGATCGTGCCGGGCTGAGTGTTCGCCACGGTCGGAACCAGCTGGATCTGCTGGCCGGCGAACGACTGCGGCTGGGTACCGGCGGCGAGCGCTCCCGGCGGGAAGGTGACCGTGCCGACGACGTAGCCGCCGGTGCCAGTAGCCGCGACGTAGCCATTGTTGGTGACCGCCGGCGCGTTGCCGATCGGCACGAGCTTGGAGATCACCAGCTGATAGGCGTTGGAGGCGGCGCCCAGCGAGCGATAGGCCAGGCTCGCGGAATACTGAGCGCCGTTGCTGCTAACCAGCTCGGTGACCCCCGGGATGGCGATATCCGCGCCACCTGCGGCTGCCGGCGGAACCTGGAGCGTGCCCGTCAGCCCAGTGATCGAGGTCGGTAGGCCTTGAAACGCCGAGGTGACCTGGTTGGCGACCTCGCTGAGGTTCTGCAGGGCTTGCGTCGTGTTGCCGGTCAGGACCTGCAGATTGCCGCCGAGATCGCCGTTGATGTTGGTGAGCTGCTGGCCCGACACGCTGATCGCGTTGTTGGTC
>DATJNS010000481.1:0-2821 GCA_035507915.1 Candidatus Sulfotelmatobacter sp. | reverse complement strand
GCGGCTGCAGCTTGCCGCTCGACAGCCGTTTCCAGCCGCCCTTCCACTTGTCCTGGTTCTCCCATTCCTTGGGATAGCCGATGCCCGGTTTGGTCTCGACGTTGTTGAACCACGCGTATTCGACACCGTCGCGCGAGGTCCACACGTTCTTGCAGGTGACCGAGCAGGTATGGCAGCCGATGCACTTGTCGAGGTTCAGCACCATCGCGATCTGGGCGCGGACCTTCATGACGCGATTCCTTCCTGGGTGGCGTCGATGTTGGATCTCGGCTTTTCGAGCCAGTCGACCTTGCTCATCTTGCGCACGATCACGAACTCGTCGCGGTTCGAACCGACCGTGCCGTAATAGTTGAAGCCCCAACTGAGCTGGGCGTAGCCGCCGATCATGTGCGTCGGCTTCGGGCACACGCGGGTGACCGAGTTGTGGATGCCGCCGCGCTTGCCGGTGATCTCGCTGCCCGGCACGTTCACGATCTTCTCCTGGGCGTGGTACATCATGCACATGCCGGCGGGCACGCGCTGGCTCACCACCGCGCGCGCGGTCAATGCGCCGTTGGCGTTGAACGCCTCGATCCAGTCGTTGTCCGCGATGCCGACGGCCTTGGCGTCGATCTCGCTGATCCACACGATCGGTCCGCCGCGCGACAAGGTCAGCATGATGAGGTTGTCGGTATAGGTGCTGTGGATGCCCCACTTCTGGTGCGGCGTGATGAAGTTGAGCACCACGGATCGGTTGCCGTTGTCGTGGCCCTCCAACATGGGCGCCACCGTCTTGGTGTTGATCGGCGGTTTGTAGACGCACAGCGCTTCGCCGAACGCGCGCATCCAGGCATGGTCCTGATAGAACTGCTGGCGGCCGGTCAGCGTCCGCCACGGGATCAGCTCGTGGACGTTGGTGTAGCAGGCGTTGTAGCTGACCTGTTCGCTCTCGAGGCCGCTCCAGGTCGGCGACGAGATGATCTTGCGCGGCTGCGCCTGGAGATCGCGGAAGCGGATCTTGTCGTCTTCGCGCGACAGCGCCAGGTGCGCATGGTCGAGCCCGGTGATCTTGCCGAGGGCTTCCCAAGCCTTGACCGCGACGTGGCCGTTGGTCTCGGGAGCCAACATCAGGACGACCTCGGTCGCGTCGATGTCGCTGTCGATGCGCGGCTGGCCCTGCGCAGGACCAGGCTCGGCGACGACGCCGTTGAGCGCCTTCAGCGCCTCGACCTCGGGGTCGGTCTTCCAGCCGATGCCCTTGCCGCCGTTGCCGACCTTGCTCATCAGCGGCCCGAGCGCGGTGAACTTGGCATAGGTGCTCGGATAGTCGCGCTCGACCACGGTCATGGACGGGAACGTCTTGCCTGGCACCGGCTCGCAGTCGCCGCGCCGCCAGTCCTCGACGCCGAACGGCTGCGCGAGTTCGCCCGGCGTGTCGTGGAGCACCGGCGTCAGCACCAGGTCCTTCTCGATGCCGAGCTGGCCGGGCGCCAGCTTCGAGAATGCCGCCGCGATGCCCTTGTAGATCTCCCAGTCGCTGCGCGACTCCCAGGCCGGGTCGACCGCGGCCGACAGCGGGTGGATGAACGGATGCATGTCCGAGGTGTTGAGGTCGTTCTTCTCGTACCAGGTCGCGGTCGGCAGCACGATGTCGGAGTAGACGCAGGTGGTCGACATGCGGAAGTCGAGCGTCACCAGCAGATCGAGCTTGCCGGTCGGCGCCTTGTCGTGCCACGCGACTTCCTTCGGCTTGACGCCGCCTTCCTGGCCGAGGTCGCGACCTTGGATGCCGTGCTCGGCACCGAGCAGATATTTCAGGAAATATTCGTGGCCCTTGCCGCTGGCGCCCAGAAGATTGGAGCGCCAGACGAACAGGTTGCGCGGGAAATTGCGCGGATCGTCCGGATCCTCGCACGACATGCGCAATCGCCCGGCCTTCACCTCCGACAGCACGTAGGCCGCCGGCTCCATGCCGGCACCCGCGGCCTGCTTGGTCAGATGCAGGGGATTGACCTCGAGCTGCGGCGCCGAGGGCAGCCAGCCCATGCGCTCGGCGCGTACGTTCAAATCGATCAGGCTGGCCTGCCAATCACCGGGCTCGGCGACCGGCGACAGGATCTCGGTCATGTCGAGCTTCTCGTAGCGCCATTGTCCGGTGTGGGCGTAGAAGAACGACGTCGAGTTCATCTGGCGCGGCGGACGGTTCCAGTCGAGCGCGAAGGCGAGCGCGGTCCAGCCGGTCTGCGGCCGCAGCTTCTCCTGTCCGACATAGTGCGACCAGCCGCCGCCCGACTGGCCGACACAACCGCACATCACCAGCAGGTTGATGATGCCGCGGTAGATCATGTCCATGTGGTACCAGTGGTTCAGCCCGGCGCCGAGGATGACCATCGACTTGCCGCGGGTCTTCTCGGCGTTCTCGGCGAACTCACGCGCCACCGCGATCACCTGGTTGCGCGGTACGCCGGTGATGCGCTCCTGCCACGCCGGCGTGTAGGGCACGTCGTCGTCGAAGCTGGTCGCGACGTTGCCGCCGCCGAAGCCGCGATCGATGCCGTAGTTGCCGGTCATCAGGTCGAACACGGTGACGACGAAGACGTCGCCCTCGGCGAGCTTCAGCGTGCGCGCCGGCAGGTTCCGCGTGAGCACGCGCGGATGGTCGGAGGCCGTGAAGTTGGGATGCGGATCGCCGCCGAAATAGGGGAACTGCACCGGCAACACGGCATCATGTCGCTCGGCCAGGCTCAGCGCCGGATCGAACGGTTTGCCGGTTCGCGCGTCGCGTTCCTCGATGTTCCATTTGCCGTTGTCGCCCCAGCGAAACCCGATCGAGCCATGCGGC
>DATJNS010000480.1:0-5079 GCA_035507915.1 Candidatus Sulfotelmatobacter sp. | reverse complement strand
TACCGTGCGGGTCGCCACAGGCGAGTGCGCCGGCGGTTTTCTGGCGCGCTGCCTCTCGGGATCGACAAAGACGGCGCTGCCACCAGGCATTACCTTGGAACTGGTCGACGAGTTGCGGCAGAGGGCCGACCTCGTGCGACGCAAGCCGATATGGCGCTACGCCACGAGCCGCCGGAAAGCGGCGACTTTTACGTCGCCAAGCTCGGCACCTTCGCCGTCGCGGTCTACCGGCGGCGTGACGCGGAGGCCGCCGCCTGGGTCATCAACACCGAGGAGCAAGCCCACTGGCCAACCGCGCGCTGGGTTCAGCGGCAGATCGAAGAAACCGGCAAGCCGGTCGCGCTGCGCGCCTCGTCGATGCTGATGCATTTGGAGGCGATCCGCGCCGGGACCGGGCGCGGCGTCCTGCCCTGCTATGTCGGCGACGGCCACCCGCTACTTGAACGGCTGACCCCGCCCATCCCTAAGCTGGCTGCCGATTACTGGGTCATCGCTCACCGCGACCTGCGCCGCAGCGCCTGCGTGCGCGCTGTCATCGATTGGATGAAAGCGCTCTTTGCAGAGCACCGGGACCTCCTCGCCGGCGCTGCCTAGAGCACGATCCTTTTAGGCCGAAGCGTATCCGGAGTTGACGAGGTAGTTGGCGCATTCCTGGGGCGTGAAGTTGCCGAGGAGTGCGCCGATCTCTCGCCATGTTGTTTCGATGGTTCGCGGGTCGGCTCTGCGCAGCAGGGTCTTGAGCTTGGCGAAGACCTGCTCGATCGGGTTGAGGTCGGGTGAGTAGCGCGGCAGGAAGAACAGCTTGGCGCCGGCGGCGCGGATCAGCTGTCGGACGGCGTGGCCCTTGTGGCTGCCCAGATTGTCCATGATGACGATGTCTGCGGTGCCAAGGGTAGGAACAAGGAACTGCTCGACGTAAGCGCGCAAGCTCGTGCCATTGATCGGCCCGTCAATGACGCAGGGCGCCTCGATCCGGTCGCAGCGCAAGGCGGCCAGAAAGGTCAGCGTGCGCCAGCGCCGGTGTGGCACCTTGGCGACCAGGCGCGTGCCGCGCCGCGCGCGTCCGCCGCGGCGGGTCATGTTCGTCTTGGCCCAGGTCTCGTCGATGAAGACCAGGCGCCGAGGGTCAAGCCGGCCCTGATACTTCTTCCATTGCCGGCGCCGGCGCGCGACGTCGGGCCGGTCTTGCTCGCTGGCGTGCAGGCTTTTTTTGAACGTGATCCCCTCGTGCTTGAAGAAGCGCCATACCGCGCCGTAACTCGCCGGCGTGCCGCGCTCAGCAAGCTCCGCCACCACCGCCCGTAACGTCAGGTCCGGCTTTTCGGCGATCCGCGCCAAGAGCCACGCCCGTTCGCTCTTCAGCCGCAGTTGCCGCCAGCCGCCCATCTTCTTCGCCGCCGCGCTGCCGCTCGCCCGCCAGCGCTGCGACCACTTCACCACGCTCGCCACGCTGATCCCGAAAATCGCCGCCGTCGCGCGACACGAGCGACCGCCCGCGACCGAACCCACCACACGATCCCGAAGGTCTTTCGAATAGGGTCTCGCCATCGATGCTGGCCCCCAACCCCAGCCAGCATCTTGAATCAGAAAACCCCGCCCGCGGGAATCCCCTTTATCGATTCAGCCTTCCAGAATCGTGCTCTAAGTCCATGGGCTGAAGGCCCGCGGATCAAGTCCGGCCCAAGGGACATAGATGGCCGGATCAAGTCCGGTCATGACGAATTGGGAAGCGGCGGAGGAGTTCTAATCGTGGCGGCCGTAATGGAAGGTGAGCAGCGCGCCGTTCCCCTTGGGTCGCCCGACCAGACGCGCAGAAAATAACGGGTCGCCACCCTGCTCGCTGAGCCAGCCGCCATAGAGCCCTTCAAGGATCGGCACCAGCCAGCTGCGACGGTTCTCATCCTGCGGGATCAGCGGATAGGCGCCGTGCGTGATCTCGATGAAATTCTCGCTTTCACCGATGCGCATCCATCCCCAATCGATGCCTTCAAGAACATTGTTGATGTCGTCCTCGAGCTCATCAAGGCTCGTGCATTTGCGCAGCGGCAGCAGCTTTGCCATTTTGAGGCCCAACGCTTCCAGAAACTGATCGGCCTCGGCCGGATCGACGCGTTCCTCGAACTCGGCGAACATCGCGGCCATGAAATGCACCCACTGACGCGAGCATTGCTGCCGCGCATAGTAGTGAAGCGAGATCAGTTCCTCGTCCAGGGCCTGACCGGCCATTGGCGCCTCCTTTGCGCGCAGAGAGATAGCGCGCGCCGACGGACCAATACCAGCCCTAATTCACCGCCGTGTGAGCACTGAGCGTTGCCGCCCACTCGGCATCGGCGGCCGCCACCGGCTCCTCGATCATCCGCTCAGGGATCTCCCAAACGATGGCACGCGGCGGGGTCTTCTGGAACTCCGGCTTGGCGAAATAGGCGATCGCCGCATTGGCGACACCGCCGCCATCCTCTGCCCGGTTGTCGACAGGCGCGCTGAGCGCGAGCGAGAGAAATGAGACAAAATTCGCCCGTCGCGAGAACGAGGTGCCGACGACCGCCAACTCCGGCGCGGGCGTCTCGTCGAGCAGACCGACATTGGCGGCCGCCGATTGCTCGATGGCGGTTGGGGCCTCCTCATCGCCGCGCGGGCGCAGCGGATACGGCACATGGTCGAGCCCGGCCAAGCGGATCAGATCGCCGATCCGCTCGCGTTCGGGGCCGATCGTGACGCGGAACTCCGCCTTTTGCGTCGGCGCCAGGTTCGCGCCGCGCAGCATCGTGGCGATGACTTCGGCCGCGGTCTTGGCGCCATGCTCGTTCCAGTGCGTATCGGTGCGGTAGTAAAGCTCGCCTCCCGCCGAGCGCATCGGCGCGAGCAGATCGACGACGTTGATATTTGCCGCCTTGAGCTGCGTCTCGAAGCGAGCGAGCCGGTCGGAAATCGCCACGGGCCGATCGACGCCGCACAACGCCGCCGCCTCGACCCGCGACTTGTCGGGCACCGGCGCGACAACGAGGCCGATGTGGCGGCCGCGAAGATATGCGGCCACTGCCTCGACCATTTTGAGATGGGCCGCGGCATTTGCGGCGCGGTCGCGATGCAGCACGAGCTCGTCGGTGAGGAAGAGCCAGTTGTCGCAGCCGCGCCGAACGCGCGTGCCGAGATCGCCGGTCGCGAGATAAGCCGTCACGCGATCGACCGTCACCAGCTTGTCTTCAAGCGGGTTTGCGTGTTGCAGCAGATCCGCAACGGCCGCCATCGTCTTCCCGCTTGCCGCCGCCGACAGCGACAAGTCGGTCGCCGGCAACTCGGCACGCTTGACGAGCAGCGTGTAGAGGCTTGTCGCAAGTCCAACCAAAAGGATCGCCAGCAATGCGATGCCGGGCAGCATCAAAGGACGGATCCGCAAAGGCATCGTCCTCGCTGGTGAACGGGACGGCATAAGCGGATCGACCGGGATCGTCATCGCCTCGCCTTAAAATTGAAAATACAGGAACGGCACGGTCTGGTGGCCCATCATCACGGCGATCGCATAGAGAAAGAGCGCGATCGGCCACAGCGCCTCCCACCATTCGCCGGTGCTCTCGAAGCGCGGGAAGAAGCGCACCTTGACCGCGGGCCAGAAAACCACCGCAAAGGCGATGCCCATCCACAGCCAGAGCAGCGGCCGCATGACGAGCGTCATCTGGTCGCTCATCGCAAACCCGTTAAGCCCGATCTGCCCGCCGAGCATTGCCAGCGTCCCGTCCCAATTGGTTGCGCGAAACGGCGTCCAGGCGAAGAGCACAGTGAGGATCGTCAGCGGATACGAGAGGACGCTGGGCCACCACAACTTGCGCTGCGCCCAGAACCGCGCGACCGCGAGCGCGACACCATGAATGACGCCCCACAACAGAAACGACCAGCTCGCGCCATGCCACAGCCCGCCGATCGCCATCGTCAGGAAGAGGTTTGTATAGGTCCGGACATCGCCGTACCGGTTGCCGCCCAGCGAGATATAGAGGTAGTCGCGCAGCCACGACGACAGGCTGATGTGCCAGCGCCGCCAGAAATCCTGGATCGTCACCGCGAGATAGGGATCGCGGAAATTTTCCGGATATTTGAACCCGAGCATCCGCCCGAGGCCAATCGCCATCGCGCTGTAGCCGGCAAAATCAAAGAAGATCTGGAACGCGAAACAGATATTGCCGAGCCACGCATCGATAAAACTAGGCTGCAGCAGGTCGAACGCCGCCTCGACAACCGGCGCCAGCGTGTCGGCGATCAGCACCTTGACCGCAAAGCCGAGCATGAAGCGGCGCGCGCCGACCGAGAGGTCTTCGAACGTGATCTGCCGTTCGATGAGCGCCTTGTCGACCCAGGAGTAGCGGATGATCGGCCCGGCGATCAGGTGCGGAAACATGTCGAGATAGGCCGCAAAGCTGACAAAGCTCGGCTCGGCCGATACTGTGCGACGGCGCACGTCGATCAGGTACGACACCGCCTGCAAGACCGTGAACGACAACGCGATGGGCAGGATCACGTTGCTCCACGGAATGGGCCCGGCATTGACCGATGCGAGCGCCTCGTCGGCGGTCTTGACCAGGAGGTTGGCGTATTTGAACCAGGCCAGACAGGCGAGCACCACGATGATCCCGCCGGCCAACATCTGCCGCTCGCGGCGATCGTCACCGCGCGCCTCGGCACGTCCGATCTCCCGCCCGACAAACCATGCGACAAAAGTGATGCCGATGATCAGCAGCAGAAAGATCGGCTTCCACCACGCGTAAAACATCCAGCTGCCAAGGCACAGCGTCGTGTTACGCGCACCGCTCGGCGTCGCCATGTAGGCGATCAAGAACAACGGCAGAAAGAGCGCGAGGAACTCGACCGACGAGAAGACCATGCGCGAGGCGGCCGAATACTAGGGCCTGAACGGCGCCTGCTCGTCGCGCTGCGCGACGATCTCGCGGCCCGATGTCCCTGCCATCACAAAGATGGTGTAGCGGTCGCCGGCGTTGAGTTGTCCGAGCTTTGCCGGCACCGACTGGGCGGGATCGCCGCAGCTGACGCCAAGCTCGGCGTTGACCGGGTTCACGAGGCGCCGGCCAA